>NZ_JBFBBE010000001.1:0-263913 GCF_040682555.1 Streptomyces sp. NPDC051172 | reverse complement strand
GCCTGATCCACAAGACCGGCCCCGCCACCTACGCCCTCGCCTGCTGACCCGACACGCTCGACACCGACCAGAAGATCCTTAACTTCCCGGCCTTGGGCTTTGTAGGCCAGCATGCTGAGGAACGACGACCATCCGGCGTCGTTTACGGACTTGGCCAGCTTCGTGCGCGCGAGTCCTTTCACCGCCAGGTCCTCCACGGCGATCCCTTGGTTCTCGGCGATCAGTTTCGTGGAGAGTTGGTGGTGGAACTCGCGGCGTGCGTCAGCGACCTTGGCGTGGGCGCGGGCGACTTTGAGACGGGCCTTGGGCCGGTTCTTTGATCCCTTCTGCTTGCGGGACAGCTCCCGCTGGGCCTTCTTGAGTCTTCTCCGCGCGCCGGAGGAAGCGCGGGGAGTCGATCTTCGTGCCATCGGAGAGGACCGCGAAGTGGGTGAGGCCGAGATCGATGCCGATGGTGCGGTCGGTCTCCGGCATCCGGGTTGCGTCGGCGGCGGGGTCGGTATCGACGATGAAGGAGGCGAAGTACCGTCCGGCCGCGTCCTTGATGACGGTGACGGAGGTGGGGGCGGCGGGCAGGGTGCGGGACCACTTCACCTTCACCGCGCCGATCTTCGGCAGGTTCAGACGGCCGGCGTCGATGCTCCAGCGGGCGTTGGCCGTGAACCGGATCGACTGCCGGGCGTCCTTGCGTGACTTGAACCGGGGCGGGCCCAGTTTTGGCCCCTTCCGGGTGCCCTTGAGGGAGGCGAAGAAGTTCTTGTAGGCGGCCTCGGCGTCCCGCAGAGCCTGCTGGAGCACGACGGCCGACACCTCACCCAGCCAGGACCGTTCCGGAGTCCGTTTCGCTTGCGTGATCAGGCATGTGGACAGCTGCCCGGCCGTCGGGAACGGCTCCCCGGCCTTACGGGCGTCCTCGCGGGCACGCACGGTGTCGTTGAACACGACGCGTGCGCACCCGAACGCCCTGGCCAGCGCGGCCTGCTGAGCGGCGTCGGGGTACAACCTGAAGGCGTACCGGAGCTGCATGACGATCACACTAGGCACGTCGAACCCATGTCGTCACCGGGAACATGTGGACGATCCGTCACCATCACGAAGCAGGGTCCGGCCACGCCGGAACGAGACCGCGACGCTCCGCGTCGCAGCCACAGGATTCGCTTCACCCCCGGCCTGAAGGCCGGAACACTGCGAATGATCTCCGGTAGCGGGCCGTCAGGCTCCGCGCAGCTGGTGCCGCTTGCGCCAGGCCACCACCGCGGCCACCAGGGCCGGTACGGCGATGCAGGCCATGGCGATCAGGAAGGCGGGTGACGTCGGCGCGGAGGCGCGGGCGCCGGCGACGGCGTACGCGGCGGTGTTGGGCACCGAGCCGAGCGCCGTCGCGAGCACGAACGGCACCCAGCCCATGCGGGAGACGGCGGCGCAGTAGTTCGCAGCCCAGAACGGCACCCCGGGGAACAGCCGGGCCGCCATCATCGAACGGAACCCGTGCCGGCTGAGCTGCCCGTCCGCCGCCTTCAGCAGCCGGCCCCGCAGCAGCGGGCGCAGCGCGTCCTGCCCCAGCATCCGGCCCAGCCCGAAGGCGACTCCGGCGCCGAGCACCGTGCCCGCAAGGGCCGTCCCGGTCCCCAGTTGGGAGCCGAAGAGCGCGCCCGCCCCGAGGTTCAGCAGCGGGCGCGGCACGAACGCCACCGTGCACAGCCCGTACGCCGCCGCGAACACCATGGCCGTCGCTGCCCCGCCGAGCTGCGGCGGCCAGCCGTTCGCCAGCATCCGCTGCGGCTGGAAGAGCAGCACGGCACCGGCGGCACCGGCGAGCAGGACGACGAGCAGGGACAGCCGCGACCACGGCGAGAGCAGCACGCGCGTGCAGCGCGCGCCGAGGCTCGGCGGCGGTACGGGTACGGCGCCGGCGAGTTCCGCGGCGGCGGCCCGGGGAGAGGCCGTGGCGGTGCCCCCAGAGCGGGTGGTGGCATCGAGCATCCGGCGACACTAACCGACACCTGTGTGTGATCGCCGTATGGTTCGTCCCATGAGCGTCACAGGTGAGGTCACACCGCATGTGCCGTTCAGCACACTCGCCGACACCGTGCTGGAGCGGCTCACCGCCACCTACGCCGTCGCGGCCGACCCGGAGCGCGCCGAGTCCATGCGTGCGTACATGAAGGACGTGGCCCCCTTCCTGGGCCTGACCACGCCCGTGCGCCGGACCCTGTCCCGCACCGTCGTGGCGGGCCTGCCGCGCCCGGACGAAGGCGACTGCACTGCGATCGCCCTGCGCTGCTGGCAGTTGCCCGAGCGCGAGTACCACTACTTCGCCGTCGACTATCTGCGCCGCCACGCGCCCGTGTGCACCTCCGGCTTCCTGCCGGTGGTACGGCACCTCGTCGCCACCGTCCCCTGGTGGGACACCGTCGACGCGCTCGCCGCGCATGTCGTGGGTGCACTGGTCGCAGCCGACCCCCGGCTCACCTCGGACATGGACGCCTGGATCGCGGACGACGACCTGTGGATCGCCCGCACCGCCCTGCTCCACCAGCTGCGCTACAAGGAACGCACCGACACCGAGCGGCTCTTCGCCTACTGCCTGCGCCAGTCCGGGCACCCCGACTTCTTCATCCGCAAGGCCATCGGCTGGTGCCTGCGCGAGTACGCCAAGACCGACCCGGAGGCCGTACGGGCCTTCCTGATCAGGGAGCGCGGCCGGTTCGCGCCGCTGTCGGTCCGGGAGGCGCTCAAGAACATCGGGGCCTGAACCGTCTCGGCGCCGCCCGAACTCCCATGAGCTGAAAAATCATTCGACGCCGGGCAGAGCGTCGGCAATGATCGACCCCATGTTCCGGTACGCCTTCCACCTCGCAGCATCCGCAGTCGCGGATGCCCCGAAGGCTGCCGTTCCCACTTTCGTCGCCGCAGTCGACGGCGCCCGAAGCTGACCCTCTCCGGATCGTCCGGCGGACCCCGCAGGGGGAGGGTCGGCGAGTCCTTGGGGTCCCCATCTCTCCTACGAAGAGGCTTCGAGGTATCGCCATGCCCAAGACGGCATACGTGCGCACCAAACCGCATCTGAACATCGGCACCATGGGCCACGTCGACCACGGCAAGACCACCCTGACCGCCGCCATCACCAAGGTGCTGGCCGAGCGCGGCACCGGCACTTTCGTGCCGTTCGACCGCATCGACCGCGCCCCGGAGGAGGCCGCCCGCGGCATCACCATCAACATCGCGCACGTCGAGTACGAGACCGACACCCGCCACTACGCGCACGTGGACATGCCGGGCCACGCCGACTACGTCAAGAACATGGTCACCGGCGCCGCGCAGCTCGACGGGGCGATCCTCGTCGTCTCCGCGCTCGACGGGATCATGCCGCAGACCGCCGAGCACGTCCTGCTCGCCCGGCAGGTGGGCGTCGACCACATCGTCGTCGCCCTCAACAAGGCCGACGCCGGCGACGAGGAGCTCACCGACCTCGTCGAACTGGAGGTGCGCGAACTGCTCACCGCGCAGGGCTACGGGGGCGACGCCGTGCCCGTCGTACGGGTCTCGGGGCTGAAGGCCCTGGAGGGCGACCCGCGGTGGACGGCGTCCATCGAGGCGCTGCTCGACGCCGTGGACACGTATGTGCCCATGCCCGAGCGGTACTTGGACGCGCCGTTCCTGATGCCCGTCGAGAACGTCCTCACCATCACCGGCCGCGGGACGGTGGTGACGGGCGCGGTCGAGCGCGGTGTCGTCCGCCTGGGCGACCGGGTCGAAGTGCTCGGCGCCGGGCTGGAGAGCGTCGTCACCGGCCTGGAGACCTTCGGCAAGCCCATGGAGGAGGCGCAGGCCGGCGACAACGTGGCGCTGCTGCTGCGCGGGGTACCGCGGGACGCGGTCCGGCGCGGACACGTCGTGGCGGCGCCCGGCAGCGTGGCGCCGAACCGCCGCTTCTCCGCGCGCGTGTACGTCCTGTCGACGCGTGAGGGCGGGCGTACGACTCCGGTGTCGAGCGGCTACCGGCCGCAGTTCTACATCCGCACCGCGGACGTGGTCGGTGACGTCGACCTCGGCGAGACGGCCCTCGCCCGGCCCGGCGACACGGTGACCATGACGGTGGAGCTCGGCCGTGACGTGCCGCTGGAGCCGGGGCTCGGCTTCGCGATCCGCGAGGGCGGCCGCACGGTCGGCGCGGGCACGGTGACGTCGGTCGGCTGAGCCTGTGCGGCGCCTGCCTCCTCGGGGGCGGGCGCCGCACATCCGGCCGTCCGGAGCCGATTGTCAGTGCCGTGCGCAAGACTTGATCGCACACGCAGTCGTGGGTCGTGGAGAGACGGGGGAGACCATGGCGGGCAGGGCGTTGGTACTCGGCGGCGGGGGCGTCGGCGGCATCGGATGGCTGGCCGGGATGGTGTACGGGCTGTCCGAGGCGGGCATCGATCTCGGGGACGCCGACGCGGTGTTCGGTACGTCGGCAGGATCGGCGGTTGCGGCCCAGCTCCTGGCGCTGCGCACACCCCAGGAGCTGTACGAACGTCAACTGGCCGCACCCGAGGGTGAGATACCCGCACGCATGGGCCCCGGTGTGATCGCCCGCTTCGTCTGGGCCACGCTCACCTCACGCACACCCGAGGCGTACGGCCGCAAGCTCGGGCGGATGGCGCTGCGCGCGCGAACACCTTCCGAAGCGGTACGCCGGGCAGCGATCGAGAGCCGGCTGGTGTCTCCTGGGTGGCCGGACGGTCCGCTCCGGATCACCGCTGTCGACACGGGGACCGGGGCGCTCCGGGTCTTCGCCAAGGACAGCGGCGTGCCCTTGGCGGACGCCGTCGCCGCGAGCTGCGCGGTGCCGGGCGTCTGGCCGGCCTGGCCCATCGACGGCCGCCGCTGGACGGACGGCGGCGTGTACTCACCGGCCAACGCCCACCTGGCGAGCGGATACGAACGCGTCCTCGTCCTGGCCCCCATCGCCTCGGGCGGCGGACCCCTCGCCTCGGCGGCCGACCAGGGCAGACGGCTCACCGAACAGGGCGCCCGGGTCGCGGTGGTGACACCCTCGGCGGCCGCGAAGGACGCAATCGGGCCCAATGCACTGGATCCTGCGGTCCGAGCGGCCTCGGCGCGGGCGGGACGGGAACAGGCGAAGGAGCACGCGAGACAGGTGGCGGAGGTCTGGGGCACCTGAACCCATGAGCCCGGACGGCACGCCCGCGGCTCCCGTTCCCGGCAGAATGGACCCGTGGACGAGCCGATACCCGTGACCCGAGACGTCGATCACGGCACCGCCAAGCTGATGCCCGACGTCGACCGGAAGCGGGCCTGGCTGCTGACGGTCGACGGGGCGCCGCAGTCGTACGTGGACCTGGACGAGCCGGCACACCTGGAGTTCGAGTACGCACGCCGGCTCGGGCACGTCCTGGACACGGTCGCCGAACCGGGCAGCCCGCTGGACGTGCTGCATCTCGGCGGCGGCGCGCTCACCCTGCCCCGGTACCTGGCCGCCACCCGGCCCGGCTCGCGACAGGACGTGGTCGAGGCGGACCGCGCCCTGCTGGAACTGGTCCTGGAGCACCTGCCGCTCCCGGACGGGGCGGCCGTCACCCTGCACACCGCCGACGCCCGCACCTGGCTGGAGGCGGCCCCCTCGGACTCGGCGGACGTGATCGTCGCCGATGTCTTCGGAGGCTCCCGCGTCCCGGCACACCTCACCACCGTCGCCTACGCCCGCGAGGCCGCGCGGGTGCTGCGCGACGGGGGCGTCTACCTGGCCAACCTCGCCGACGCGGCGCCCTTCGCCTTTCTCCGTTCCCAACTCGCCACCTTTGCCACTCGGTTCGAGGAGGTGGTGGTGATCGCCGAACCGGCCGTCCTGCGCGGGCGCCGCTTCGGCAACGCCGTACTCGTCGCCGCGCACCACCCCGTCGACACGGCCGCCCTGGCCCGGCTCACGGCAGCCGACGCCTTCCCGGCACGGGTCGAGTACGGCCCGGGAATCCGCGCCTTCATCGCCGGCGCCCGCCCGGTGCGGGACGAGGACGCAGTGCCGTCACCGGAGCCCCCCGCCGGAGCGTTCGGCATCGGCTGAACCGTCCCGGTACTCGACGGACCCGCCACGGGTCTGGTGCTCCACAGCGGATCGCGTACGTCCGGCACACAGGCCACCACCTCCGAAACAGCCCTCTGGCCAGCGAAGACTACTCGTGGGTAACATGCTGGTCATGAGCGCAGACCAGATGTCGATCGGCGAGATGCTCGCCGCGACGGTGCCGATGGCCCGGACCCTGAACCTCCAGTTCCTGGAGACCACGCCCGAGAAGGCCGTGGTGGCCCTGCCGGACCAGGGCGAGTACCACAATCACGTCGGCGGGCCGCACGCCGGCGCGATGTTCACCCTCGGCGAGACCGCGAGCGGGACGATCGTGCTGGCCGCCTTCGGGGAGCAGCTCGCGCGGGCCGTGCCGCTCGCGGTGCGCGCCGAGATCGCGTACAAGAAGCTGGCGATGGGAGCGGTCACCGCCACCGCGACCCTCGGCCGCCCGGTGGCCGATGTCGTCGCGGAGCTGGATGCCGGGGCGCGGCCCGAGTTCCCCGTGTCGATCGAGATCCGGCGCGCCGACGGTGCCGTCACCGGAGAGATGACCGTGGTGTGGACCCTGCGTCCCAACGGCTGAGCAATGCCTGCACACTGGGCCCGGAGGCACCTCGCTCCCGGGCCCGGTGTGCTTTCGGTCCGGTGACGCGCGGCGAGAGCGCTGAGGTCACAGCCCCCGAGGGACCGCAGTCTCAGGCCGCCAGCGGACGGCGTCCGGGACCGGTGCCTTCTTCCAGTCCGGCGACGAACTCCTTGAGCCAGGCGGTGAATTCGGGGCCGAGGTCGTCGCGGCCGCAGGCGAGGCGGACCACGGTGCGCAGATAGTCGGCCTTGTCGCCGGTGTCGTAGCGCAGACCGTCGAAGACGACGCCGTGCACCGTGCCGCCCGCGGCCAGTTCCTGAAGGGCGTCGGTGAGCTGGATCTCGCCGCCGCGGCCGGGCCGGGTGCGCTCCAGGGTGCCGAAGACGGCCGGGTCGAGGACATAGCGGCCGATGACCGCGTAGCTGCTCGGAGCGTCCTGGCGGGACGGCTTCTCGACCAGGCCGGTGACGCGGACCACGCCGTCCTCGCCGGTCGCCTCCACGGCTGCGCAGCCGTAGAGGTGGATCTGCTCCGGCGGGACCTCCATGAGGGCGATGACGCTGCCCGCGTGCCGGTCCCGCACGTCGAGCATGCGGCTGAGCAGTGTTTCGCGGGGGTCGATCAGGTCGTCGCCGAGCAGAACGGCGAAGGGCTGGTCGCCGACGTGGCGCCGGGCGCACAGGACGGCATGGCCGAGGCCGAGCGGCTCGCCCTGCCGGATGTGGTGGATGTTGGCCAGGCGGGCGGGGTCGCGCACGGCGTCCAGACACACCGCGTCGCCCTTGGCTGCAAGGGCCTGTTCCAGTTCGAAGGCGTTGTCGAAGTGGTCCTCGATGGCGCGTTTGTGGCGTCCGGTGACCATGAGGACGTCGTCGAGCCCGGCCGCGGCGGCCTCCTCGACGACGTACTGGATGGCCGGCTTGTCGACGACCGGCAGCATCTCCTTCGGGGTCGCCTTGGGTGCGGGCAGGAAACGGGTGCCGAGGCCGGCGGCGGGAACGACGGCCTTGGTGACCGCACGGGGGGAAGCGGCGTGGGGGACGTTCATGCGGCCCATGCTGGCGCACGCGGATGAGAGCCCGCACAGAGAAACTTGGGATCCCGCTGTGGGTCCGCCCGGTAGTGGAGGTTTCGTGTACCAAGCGCCCGGGGGTGTGCACAACTCGACAACCACCCTACGGTTGTTTCGAATGCGGGTGCGGATACCGTCGGTAACTTATTTGAAGTTGCCGCGTTTTGAACTTTCGTCACTCGAACTCCTTGTTGCCTATGCGTCAATTGTGCGAAAGTGAACGGCCCTGTAGCGGTCCCAGAACCTGACCCGACATAGGTATGCACCAAAGAGGCGCCTGCTTTCCTATGGACGCGAAATCCGCCTACCGTCCTGCGGCTTGGAAGGAAATGGTTCAGTGCAATCCCCCAACCCCCCACGACCGCCGTACCCCCCACGTCCCGGCTCGGGGTCTGCCGAGTCCGACCGCAACCTCATCGCGCAGCTGGGCCCGGGTGCCGCGGGTGCCCGTGCGGGCGCGCTGCTGCTGGCCCGGCACTGGCGGGCCGCGTACGACTACGCAGTCATATGTCTTGCCTCCGGGGAGAGTCCGGCATCGATGGCCGCGGCCGCCGCCTTCCACCGGGTGCTGAGCCGGCCGGGCGGCGGCGCCCTGCGACCCCAACTCCTCATGGCAGTACGGGACACCGTCAAGGAGTGGGTCGCGGATGACGGTATTTCCGCTCTTCTGCCGGAACTCCGCAAACCGACCGGCGGGCGCGGACTGCGTGCCGCGCGGTCCGCGACGCCCGAAAGGCGGCAAATCGCCGAGCGGGCATTCCGGGCACTTCCGGGAGCCTCGCAATGCCTGCTGTGGCACTCGGAGGTCGAGGCCGAACCCATAACCGTACCGGCTGGTCTGTTGGGGGTGGATGCGCCCACCGCGTCGGCCGCTCTGGAGCAGGCGCGCGAGCAATTCCGGGTGGGCTGTGTGCGCGCCCACCGGGAACTCGCACCCGGTAAGGAATGCCGCTTCTACAACCGCCTCCTGGATGTCCCGATCCGCCGCGGCGGTGCCCTGCTCCCGGATGTCCAGCAGCATCTGATGGAGTGCCGGTACTGCCGTCACGCCGCCGAACAGCTCAGTCATTTCGAGGACGGCCTGGAGGTGCTGCTCGCGGAGACCGTTCTCGGCTGGGGTGCCCGGCGCTATCTCGACTCCCGCCCCGGCCGCGGCGGAGACCTGGCGTTCACGCCCGGGCGCGGCAGCGCGCGTCCCGGCGGGCGGCACCGGCCCGACTCGCCGCACAGACACACCAAGGCCGTCGTCGTGGGTGTCGGTCTGACGACGCTCGTCCTGCTCGCCACGGTGCTCGTCAGCAAGGGCTGGTCCGACGACAACGCCGTCCGCGACTCGGGCGTCACCTGGGGAGCGCCCAGCAGCAGCACCCTGCACCCCTCGACCTCCGCGGCGGACACCTCGTCGGTGGGCTCCCCCTCGCCCGTCTCCGCGGGGCAGCCCGTCGAAGTCGGACGCGGCAGGCTCCGCAACCCGAAGGCCGACCTCTGCCTCGACGTCGAGGGCGGCAGGCCCAGGCCCGGTGTCGCGGCCGTAGTGGCGGCCTGCTCCGCCGCCGGGTCGCAGCAGTGGTCGTACCAGGACGACGGTCTGCTCCGCAGCGAAGCCGACCCCACCCTGTGCCTCGACTCCGACGCCGACAGGAACTCGGTGACCCTGGCCGACTGTGTGGCGCACGCGGGCGAGGTGCGCTACGACCTCACGGTCCGCGGGGAGCTCCTGCTGCGCGGCGGCAAGGGACTCCTCGTGGCACCGGGCAAGCGGGCGGACGTCGTCGTCACCGCACGGGACGGTTCCGCCGGGCAGCGGTGGACGCTTGAAGTCGGCCTCGGCGACACCGGCCGCACGGAGAAGCAGGGCGGATCCCAGGACGGCGGTCGTCCTGCGGGCCAGGGCTCTCCCGGCGGCGCACCGAAGCCGCCCGGCTCCCGGACCCCGGAGCGCAGGCCCGGGAGCGAGCCCCGCGACGGGCAGTACGAGGAGCGGTTCGCGCAGGTCGGCAGCGAAACGGAGCCTTCCGCGCCGCCGGCGCCCCTTGACCGGGTGCGTACGCTCCCGGTCGACGTGCTGGGCACGGTCACCTCCGTCGCGGACAGGGCCGCAAAGCTCGGGACCGCCCTGCACTGATCGATGCGGATACAGGGACATACAACTCGGCTGGGGCCACCGCTTCGGGGCGGCCCCAGCTTTGTTTCTTGTCGGCATCAGAGTGTTTCTTGTTCGCTTCATTGACACGAGTCACTGACGGTCATAGTTTTCCCGCCGCGCCCACGGTGCCCTACGGGGCGTCAGGTCGGCCCTGAAGCAGACTGCGTTCAGATACCGAACGCAGTCCGGGTCGCCGGGCGTGCCTGCGGTTCACATCGTCGTGCCCGCACACCGAAGGAGTGACGGCCCATGACCGACACTGTCTCGAGGAGATCCGCACTGCGTCTGCTGGGCGGCGCGATCGCCGTCGCCACGGCGGCCATCAGCGGTCTCACGCCCCCCGCGCACGCACTGGACAGACCCGAGGCGGGGGCCGGCTCCCGCGTCGAAGGTCTGATCGGCAAGCTCACCCTCGACGAGAAGCTCTCCCTCCTGCACGGCGCCACCGACGCGAAGTCGCTCGGCCAGGCCGGCTACGTCCCCGCCGTCGAGCGCCTCGGCATCCCCCCGCTCCGTCTCGCCGACGGCCCCGCCGGTGTCCGCCTCACCCGGCACGCCACCGCCCTGCCCGCCCCCGTCCTGCTGGCCTCCGCCTTCGACCCGGACCTGGCCCGCCGCTACGGACAGGTCATCGGACGCGAGGGCCGCGCCCTCGGCCAGGACGTCCTGCTCTCCCCGATGGTCAACCTGATCCGCACCCCGTACGCGGGCCGCAACTTCGAGACCTTCAGCGAGGACCCGCTGCTCGCCTCCGGCATGGTCGCCGCCGAGATCGGGGGCATCCAGGGCGAGGGCCTCATCGCCACCGTCAAGCACTACGCGCTGAACAACCAGGAGAAGGACCGCATGTCGATCGACGTGCGCGTCGACGAGCAGACGATGCACGAGATCGAACTGCGCGGCTTCGAGGCGGCCGTCGGCGCCGGAGTCGGCGCGGTGATGGGTGCCTACAACAAGGTCAACGGCACGTTCTCATGCGAGAACAAGACCCTGCTCACGGACATCCTGCGCGACCGGTGGGGCTTCGACGGCTGGGTGATGACCGACTGGTTCGCCGCGCACAGCACCGTCGCGGCGATCACCGCCGGCCTCGACATGGAGATGCCCGACGGCACCCACTTCGGTACGGCGCTCAAGTCGGCCGTGCAGAACGGCAGCGTGCCCGAGCGCCATGTCGACCGTTCCGTACGCCGCATCCTCACCGTCATGGACCGCTTCGGCCTCCTCGACGGCAGTGCCCCGCCGCGCCCGGACCGCGACGCACCGGCGGGCGCCGCCGTCGCTCTGGAGGTCGCCAAGGCGGGCGCGACCCTCCTGCGCAACGAGCGCCACACGCTGCCCCTGGCCCGCGGCGGCAGCGTCGCGGTGATCGGACCGACCGGCGCCCTGCCCTTCGTCAGCGGCGGCGGCAGCGCACACGTCGTGCCGGACCACGCCGACAGCCCCCTGGACGCCATCAAGTCCCGTGCGGGGAAGGCGACTTACGCCCTCGGCGAGGATCTGTTCGGCAAGCCGGTCCCGGCGTCCGCGCTGAGCCCCGCCTTCGACAGCGAGGGGCAGGGGGTCGACGCCGGCAAGGTCTGGACGTACGACGGGACGCTCACCGTGCCCGAGGACGACGAGTGGACCTTCGTCCTGCACTTCTCCTCCGCGCCCACGGCCCGCCCCAAGGTCCTCCTCGACGGCACCGAACTGTTCCCGCAGGCCTCCGGGTACGGCGAGTTCTTCACCGGCGGCCTGGTCTCGGCCGCCCCCGACGGGCTGTCCGTGCGCCGCAGGACCCTCACCCTCACCAAGGGCCCCCACACCCTGAAGATCACCGCGCAGGGAGGAGCCGACAGGCTGCTGTTCCGGCTGCGGCGCAGCACCGGCGCGACCCGCGCACAGGACGTCGCCGAGGCCGTCAAGGCCGCCCGCGCCGCCCGGGACGTCGTCCTCTTCGCCTACGAGGACGCCACCGAGGGCCAGGACCGCACCACGATCGCCCTCCCCGGCCATCAGCAGCAGCTGATCGAGGCCGTCACCGCGGCCAACCCGCGCACCACGGTCGTCCTCAACACCTCGTCCTCGACCTCGATGCCCTGGCTGCGCCGCACCGGCGCCGTGCTCCAGATGTACTACCCGGGCCAGGAGGGCGCGGCCGCCACCGCAGCCGTCCTGTACGGCGAGTGCGACCCCGGAGGCCGCCTCACCCAGTCCTTCCCGGTCGACGACGAACACCACCCTGTCGCCGGCGACCCCCGCCGCTACCCGGGCGTGGACGGCACCGAGGAGTACTCCGAAGGCATCCACACCGGCTACCGCTGGTACGACGCCGAAGGAGTGCGGCCGCTGTTCCCCTTCGGGCACGGACTGTCGTACACCTCCTTCTCGTACGAGGACCTGCGGGCCCGCCGGACGCGGGCCGGCATCGAGGTCTCCTTCACCGTCCGCAACACCGGCCGGCGCGACGGCGTCGCCGTGCCGCAGGTGTACGTCGGGCCCTCGCCGGACCTCCGACTCGACCAGGCGGTACGGGTGTTGGGCGGTTACCGGCGGCTGTCCCTGCGGACGGGGGAGCGGCGGCGGATCACCGTGGAAGTCACCGCGCGCACATTGTCCTCATGGGACCCGAAGCGTCACGACTGGGTGCTCGGGACCGGCCGGCGCGCCCTGTGGGTCGGGGCGTCCTCGCGTGATCTCCGGTTGCGTACGAACGTGGAGGTGGGTACGTGATACGACGCATCGTCATCGGCCTGACGGCCCTCGCGGCGGCCCTCGTCGCGCCCGTCCCGGCGGCGCATGCCGCACCCTCGGGCGGCGACCCGGTCGTCCGCACCCAAGCGGGTCCGGTGCGCGGCGAAACCACCGCTGAGGGACGGCAGTTCCTCGGCATCCCGTACGCCGAGCCGCCGGTCGGCAGGCTCCGCTGGCGCGAGCCGCACGCCGTACGGCCTTGGCAAGGGGTGCGGTCCGCCCAGGACTTCGGCAACAAGTGTGTCCAGAGCTCGAGTTGGGACCCCGGCTACGACCGGCCCTCGTACACCGAGGACTGTCTCGATCTCAATGTGTACGTCCCCCAAGGCCCCGCCGGACGGTCGGTCCTGGTCTGGTTCCACGGCGGCGGACTGACCGCCGGCGCCGGCCAGGACGTCGTCCCCGACGCCTTCGCACGGCAGACCGGAACGGTCGTCGTGACCGTCAACTACCGCCTCGGCGCGATGGGTTTCCTCGCCACCTCCGGTCTCGACGGCGAGACCCACGACGGGGTCTCCGGCAACTTCGGCATGCTCGACCAGCAGGCCGCGCTGCGCTGGGTGCGCGCCAACATCGGCCGCTTCGGCGGCGACCCGGGCCGCGTCACCGTCGCGGGCGAGTCGGCGGGCGGCCGCTCGGTCTGCACCCAGCTGGCCTCACCCACGGCCAGGGGTCTGTTCCGCGGCGCGATCATCGAGAGCGGCGCCTACGACGACTGCAGCGCCCGTACGCACCAGGACGCGGTGACACAGGGGGCCGCCTTCCTGAAGAAGCTGGGCTGCGCCGACGTGGCGTGTCTGCGCGGCAAGTCGGCGCGCGACATCCTCGAGGCCCAGGGCGGCTTCGACTGGGGTCCGGTGGTCGGGGGTGGCTTCCTGCCCGTACAGCCCGAACAGGCCGTCGCGAAGGGGACCGCGGCCCGGGTGCCCGTGATCAACGGATCGAACAAGGACGAGGGCCGGCTGTTCGCCTTCTCCAGCTTCGACCTGAACGGCACACCGCTCACCGCCGAGCAGTACCCGCAGGTCATGCGGAACAACTTCGGTGAACAGGCACTGCAGCGCTACCCGCTGTCGGCCTACCCGACGCCGACCGTCGGCTACGCCACCGCGCTGGGCGACGTCCTGTTCAGCTGCCCGGCACTGCGGCTCGACGGCCTGCTCGCCACCCGCGGCCCGGTCTACTCGTACGAGTTCGCCGACCGCACCTCCCCGCCCTTCGCCTCCCTGCGCAACCTGCACACGGACTTCGACTTCGGCGCGACGCACGTCAACGAGGTCCAGTACCTGTTCAGGCACTTCGGACTGGAGAGCCCGCTGAACGCCGAGCAGAAGGCGTTGTCCCGGCAGATGGTCCAGTACTGGGGATCCTTCGTACGGGACGGCGTGCCGCGGGCCGCGGGGCAGCCCCCGATGCCCGCCGGCCAGGGCGTGGTCCTCTCCCTGAAGACCGCGTCCAAGGGCGGGAACACCCTGAGCACCACTGTCCATCAGGAACACCAGTGCGATCTGTGGGACGGCGCCTCGACAGGCTGACCCGGTAGGCTTCCCGGCGTGCGCCCCGTGTGGCGCACGCCGGGAACACAGGAACCAAAGGGTTAAAAATCGGGAGGAACCGGCGTTGCACGTCCAGGAGTGGCTCGACACGGTGCCTGCGGCAGCCGTCTACGCCGTGGTGGCACTGGTCATCGGTCTGGAGAGCCTGGGCATCCCGCTGCCGGGCGAGATCATCCTGGTCTCGGCCGCCCTGCTCTCCTCCCAGCACTCCGGCATCAACCCGATCGTGCTCGGCGCGTGCGCGACCGCCGGAGCCGTCATCGGTGACTCCATCGGCTACGCGATCGGCCGCAAGGGCGGCCGCCCGCTGCTCGCCTGGCTGGGCAGGAAGTTCCCGAAGCACTTCAGCGAGGGGCATGTCGCCACCGCCGAGAAGTCCTTCGAGAAGTGGGGCATGTGGGCGGTCTTCTTCGGCCGCTTCGTCGCCCTCCTGCGCATCTTCGCCGGCCCCCTCGCGGGCGTCCTGCACATGCCGTACTGGAAGTTCCTGACCGCCAACGTCCTCGGCGGCATCTGCTGGGCGGGCGGCACGACTGCGGTCATCTACTACGTGGGCGTGGTCGCCGAGGGCTGGCTGAAGAGGTTCTCGTATCTGGGGCTGGTGGTCGCGGTGCTCATCGGTCTCACGTCAATGCTGCTCATCAGGCGCAAGGCCAAGAAGGCGCAGGCGGCCCATCAGGAGCCGGAACCTGTGGCCGCCGGGGACTGAAGCGCCACCGCGACCAGCCCCCGCCGGCCCGCACTATGACTGATGGATCTCCCGGTGTGACTTGGCGAGCTCCGCATACAAGGTGCCGTTCAGTGTGACCCCCTCGCGCTCCTCCGCACTCAGCTCCCGCTTCACCTTCGCCGGCACTCCCGCCACCAACGACCCCGGCGGCACCTGCATCCCCTGCGGTACCAGCGCCTGCGCGGCCACCAGCGACCCCGCCCCGATCACAGCCCCGTTCAGCACGGTCGCCCCCATGCCGATCAGACAGTCGTCCCCGACGGTCGCCCCGTGCACCACCGCGTTGTGCCCGACGGACACCCGCTCACCGATGCTGACGGGAAACCCCGGATCGGCATGAAGCGTGCAGTTGTCCTGGACATTGGCCTGAGCACCGACCGAGATCCGCTCGACATCCCCCCGCAGCACTGCCCCGTACCAGACGCTCGCCCCCGCCTCAAGCGTCACGTCCCCGATCACGGATGCCGTCGGCGCGACGAAGGCCTCGCCGTCGATCTTCGGTTCCCTGCCGCCGATCCCCGTGATCAACGCTTTGTGCCCCATTGCCTCTCCCTGGTGTCGATACAACCGCACGGTACGCCACCCCGGTGGGGCGAAGATCACAAGCCCTCGACCGCATCAGGGCGCCGCACGCTCAGTACGGTGACTCCGTGCCGAAGAGCAAGAACACGTTCTCATCCTGGCGGCGAAGCCTCGCGCAGCGTGCCGTCCACACGGGCTGGGCCTGGGTGCAGCGCACGGGCTCGGTGACGGCCGAGCACCCCGGCCGCTTCCGCTTCGGCTCGATCGGCGAGGCCACCCGGCTCGCCTTCCCGCTCGGCACCGTCTTCGGCGAGGCCTGGATCCACATCGGCTCCCACTGCATCGTCGGCGAGCAGGTCACCCTCACCGCGGGCCTGATGCCCGACCTGGATCTCGGGCCCGACCCGATCCTGCGCATCGGCGACGGTGTCGTGCTGGGCCGCGGCAGCCACGTCATCGCCGACACGACGGTGGCCATCGGCAACGACTGCTACTTCGGGCCGTATGTGTATGTCACGTCCACGAACCACTCGTACGACGATCCGCACCAGCCCATCGGCAAGCAGTGGCCGCGCATGGAGCCCGTGGAGATCGGGCCGGGCTGCTGGGTCGGCACCGGTGCGGTGATCCTGCCGGGCGCACGGATCGGGCGGAACGTGGTGGTGGCCGCCGGCGCCGTGGTCCGGGGCGTCGTGCCCGACCATGCCGTGGTGGCGGGGGCGCCCGCCCGTGTCGTGCGACGCTGGACGGCCGCCGATGGCTGGCAGCCGCCGCTCAGGACGCCCCCGCCGGTGCCGATTCCCGACGGGGTCACGCCCGACCAGCTGCGGGCCCTCTCGGAACTGGACGAGGAGACGGTGGCCAGGCTGGCCGAGCTGGAGCCGGAATCCTAGGCCGGTCCTAGCCCGTCGCCAGGAGCAGGGTGCCCACCAGGGCGAGGCCCGCGCCCGCGGCCTGGATGCCGCGCAGACGCTCCCGGAGGAAACCGCGCGCGGCGAGGGCGGTCACCACCGGGTAGAGCGAGGCGAGGACGGCGGCCACGGTGATCGGGCCGTGCTGCGCGGCGACCGAGTACGTGCCGTTCGCCGCGACGTCCGCGAGGCCGACGAAGGCGAGCGCCGGGAGGGACGTCCAGGGGAAGCCGCCGGCCGGGAGGGCCTCGCCGCCCCGCCTCACGGAGGCGAAGAGCGCGATGCCGCCGGCGCCCACGTTCGTCAGGCGCTGGACGAAGAGGGCGAGGAAGAGACCGGTGACGGTCCTGGACGCCTCGGTGATCAGCGCGAACACCGTGCCGAAACCGAGGGCCGCGACGAGGGTGAGCAGGATGGCCTGACGTTGCACCGGCGCACCCTTGAGCTGTGGTCCGCCCGCGAGGACGACGCCGGTGACCGCGACCGCGATGCCCGCGACCTGCATCAGGCCGGGGCGTTCGCCAAGGAGGAGGCCCACGCCCACCGGGACGGCCACGCTCAGGGTCGCGAGCGGGGAGACGACGCCCATCGGGCCCAGCGCGAGGGCCTTGTAGAAGGAGAACAGGGCGACCGGGCCCACCAGCCCGGCGGCGAAGGCGAACCACAGCCGGGGACCGGCCTCGCTGAAGCCGCCCGTGGCCAGCACGATCACCCCGAGCACGGTCGCGGCGATCCCCTGCGAGACGACGACCACCATGAGCGCCGGCGTGCGCCGGGTCAGCAGTCCGCCGCCGAAGTCGGCAAGGCCCCACAACAGGCTGGTGGCCAGGGCGAAGAATGCTGTCACGGGTCGCCTCGCAGTACAGTTCGGTGAACGATCGGGTGCACAACACCGTAGTTCAGCGTAGTGAACCCTGTCATCCAGGATATTGACCTCGCAGTACATGGATATGGACGGAACGTGTCGGACCTCGATCTGCTGACCCAGTCCCTGGCCCGCAACGTCAAACGCTGGCGAGGCGAGCGTGGCTTCACCCTGGACGCGCTCGCCGCCCGCGCCGGAGTCAGCCGTGGCATGCTCATCCAGATCGAGCAGGCCCGCACCAACCCGAGCATCGGCACGGTCGTCAAGATCGGCGACGCGCTCGGTGTCAGCGTTCCCACTCTGCTCGACTACGAACGGGGGCCGAAGGTGCGGGTCGTCCCGGCCGAACAAGTGGTACGGCTGTGGCACACCGACGCGGGAAGCTACAGCCGCCTGCTCGCCGGCACCGAGGCGCCGGGGCCGCTGGAGATGTGGGACTGGCGGCTGATGCCGGGTGACAGCAGCGCCTCGGACCCGCATCCCGCCGGCACGGTGGAGATCGCCCATGTGACGTCCGGTGAGCTGACCCTCACGGTGGAGGGCGCGGAGTACCGCGTCCCGGCCGGCGCGAGCGTCACCTTCGAGGCCAACGCCCCGCACAGCTACGGCAATCAGGGCGATGTGCCGATGGAGCTCGTGCTCGCGGTCTCCGTGCCGCCCGTGCACTGAGGCGACCCGGGACGCCCTGTTAGCGTGCGGCCATGCGCCCTCCCATCGGACACTTCGACATCGCGATCCCGGCCCCCGACGCCCTCGACGAACTGACCCGCCCGGTCGCCGACGCCGTACGCCACTGGAGCGGCAGTGTCCCCGCCGACCAGATCGTCTACGTCGACACCGACCCGCAGTGGGCCGACACGGTCGTCTTCGTGGAGCACTACGGGCGGGAACTGCTGGAGCAGTCGGCGAACTGCGTGGTGGTGGCCGGCAAGCGGGGCGGGGAGACGACACTCGCCGCGTGCCTCGTGCTCTCCACCTCACGGGTCGACGTCAACGGCGTCGTCCGCCGCCGACTCGGGGCCCGCAAGGCCTCGTTCGCGTCCATGGACACCGCGACAGGGGAGACCGGGATGGAGTACGGCGGCATCACCCCGATCGGCCTCCCGGACGGCTGGCCGGTGCTGGTGGACTCGGCCGTGGCCGATCTTCCGTACGTCCTGGTCGGCAGCGGCCGCCGACGGGGCAAGCTGCTGGTCCCGGGGAAGGCGTTCGTGGAACTGCCGGGTGCCGTGGTGGTGGAGGGGCTCGGGGTCTGAGCGCGCCGAGCCGTTGCTTTGAGCCTCAAGGACTCTCAGCATTCCGGGCATCTCGGCCCGGAAGGTCCGTCTCGTCACCAAGGCGTGAGGGCTTCGGCTTGAGTACGGTCTCTCGTTTCTGTCTGCCGCTGGCACGGCAGGGTTGCGCCACCTGCCCGCCCCGTCCCCGTCTTGCGGCGGGGGCGGGTGGTGCGGGTCTTCTGGTCGGCTCCACGAGGCTTCGACGCCTTGACGACGTCCGGGTCTCCGGCCACTCCGGTACCCGTTACTGCGGCTGCCGCGAGGGCGGCGAGGTTGAGTGCGGCGTTGGCGTCCCGGTCGATGACCAGGCCGCAGGCGTCGCATTCGAATGTCCGGACGTGCAGCGGCAGCTTGGCTTTCACCGCGCCGCACCCGGAACAGGTCTTGGAGGAGGGGTACCAGCGGTTCGCGGCCACGATGCGGCAGCCGTTGCGCTGGGTCTTGTACGTGAGCTGGCGGCGGATCTCGCCGAATCCGGCATCGGCGATACGCCGGGCGAGGCGCCGGTTGCGCAGCATCCCGGCGACGTTGAGGTCTTCCACCACCACGGTGCCGTACTCGGCCGTGACGGCGGTGGTGAGCTTGTGGAGGGCATCCTCGCGGAGGTTCGCGACACGGTGATACACGCGGTTGCGGGCGGCGTTGGCCTTCTCCCAGCGTTTCGACGCCTTCTGTCCTGTCCTGCGGTCCGGGCCCTGGCGCCGGGAGACGGTGCGGGAGGCGCGGCGCAGCTGCTTCAGCGCGGCATCCAGATGACTCGGGTTGGGGATCTCGCGGATCTCGCCCGCACTGTCGGCCATGACCGCGAGCGTCTTCACGCCGAGGTCGATGCCCACCACCGAATCGGGCCGCGTGACCTTCACCAGGTCACGCTTGACCTCCACCTGGAACGAGGCCAACCAGCGTCCGCGTTCGTGCCGGACGGTCGCCGACAGGATGCGCGCGGTCTGGGCCTGTACGCGGGTGAGGAGGCTGCCGGTGGGCTCCTGGGTGCGCAGTGTGCCGAGCCGGGGCAGCGTGACGTGGCGGCCGTCAGCGTTGACGCGGATGGTGCCGGTGGTGAACCGGCAGGCGAGGCGTGCTTTCCGCTTCGGCTTGAACCGGGGCGTGCCCATCCTGCGGCCCTTGCGCTTGCCGTTCTTCGACTTGGTGTAGTTGTCGAACGCGGCCGACGCGTTGGCCAGGCCGGTGGAGTACGCCTCCTTGGAGTTCTCCTCCCACCAGCCGGAGAACCTCGGGTCGGTCTTCTTGGCCTCGTTGAACGCCTTCCGCAGCGAGGGCAGCGACCAGGGCCGCCACTGCGTCCGCGCATCTTCCAAGATGCCGTACGACTCCTCCGCACGGCGCTGCCACCACGAGGCGGTCACCCAGGCGACAGCCCAGTTGTACGCGGCACGCGCGGCACCGCAGTGCGAGCGCAACGCGGCTTCCTGGGCGGCGTTCGGGTCGAGCGCGAACCGGTACGCCTGCACCACGAACCCGGGCTGCGGCTGGAACCTCTTCATTCGGCGGCCTCGCCCATCGCTACCGCGACCGCACGGGCGGCCCGGTTCTTCGCCGCCCGCCGCCCGTACAGGCGCGCGCACATCGAGGTCAGCACCTCGGTGATGTCCCGCACCAGATCGTCGGTCGTCTCCTGCGCATCGAGGACGACCAGGCGCCGCCCGGACGCGGCCAGGACGGCTTCGAGATGCTCGACACCGAACCGGGCCAGCCGGTCACGGTGCTCCACCACAATCACCGCCGCCTGAGGGTCGGACAGGAGCCGGTGCAGCTTGCGGCGTCGCCCGTTGAGACCTGAACCGACCTCGGTCACCACCTCCGCGACCGGCAGGCCGAGACCGGTGGCCCCCTGGACCACACGCGCTACCTGCCGATCAAGGTCCGGCTTCTGGTCCGTCGACGAGACCCGGCAGTACGCCACGACACGGCCCGACATCTGCGGAGTGGGCTCGTCCACCAGCCATGTACCGGACGGTGTCTGGCGCACCGGGACCGGCATACGGCCCTCTTTCGCCCACGCCCACGCGGTCTGGTAGTGCACGCCGTTGCGCGACGCCCACTCGGAAAGCTTCACACGACCAAGATAGCAATTGAGAAAGACTGAAATTCGCTGATGAACCACGCAGCAGTTGCAACCCCCGCTCGGGGTGATGCAGCCCCGCGCCCCTTCAGGGCGCTGCCGTACCGGACCGGATGCTGAGACTGCCTAGTGCGTCGCGTGATGCGCCAAGGCCAGGTGGGGGTCCTCCTCGCCCGGTGTCGGTGCCGGATCGGCGTGCACCAGGGCCGCCGTCAGTCGTGGTACGGCGTGCAGCAGGGCGTGTTCGGCCTCGACCGCGATTCCGTGCGCCGTGCGTACGGTCGCCTCGCCGTCGACCACCACCGCGACTTCGGCCCGCAGCCGGTGCCCGATCCAGCGCAGCCGCAGCTCACCGACCTCCCGCACGCCCGGTACCGCGCGCAGCGCCCGCTCGGCGCGGTCCACCAGCTCCGGGTCGACGGCGTCCATCACCCGCCGGAACACCTCCCGTGCGGCGTCCCGCAGTACCAGCGCGATCGCCGCGGTGATCGCCAACCCCACGAGCGGGTCGGCGAGTTGCCACCCCAGCGCCGAACCGCCGGCACCCAGCAGTACCGCCAGTGACGTGAAGCCGTCAGTGCGGGCGTGCAGTCCGTCGGCGACCAGTGCGGCCGAGCCGATCTCCCGGCCCACCCGGATCCGGTGGCGGGCCACCCACTCGTTCCCGGCGAAGCCGACCAGCGCGGCCACCGCCACCGCCGGTATGTGCGCGACGGGACGCGGATCGAGCAGCCGCTCCACCGCCGCCCAGGCCGCGAACGCGGCGGACGCGGTGATCGTCAGCACGATCGCGATCCCCGCGAGGTCCTCGGCACGGCCGTAGCCGTAGGTGAAGCGGCGCGTGGCCGCCCGTCGCCCCAGCACGAACGCGATCCCCAGCGGTACGGCGGTCAGCGCGTCGGCGGCGTTGTGCACCGTGTCGCCGAGCAGGGCCACCGAACCGGACAGGATCACGACCACCGCCTGCGCCACGGCCGTCGCCCCGAGGACGGCCAGCGAGACCCAGAGTGCGCGCATACCGCGGGCCGAGGACTCCAGTGCGGAGTCGAGCTTGTCCGCGGTCTCGTGGGAGTGCGGGGTGAAGAGGTGGCCGAGGCGGTGCCGAAGACCCTTCGGGTGGTGGTGATGCGGGTGCCCGTGGTGGTCGTGGTGCTCGTCGTGGTGGTGGTGCCGGTCGCTCACGTGGGGCCCCTTCCGGTGCGCGGTGGTGGACGCGGGGACGCCCACGGGACCATTATGTGCGTATGAGCGCACGCATGCACCTATCAACTGCGAAGGATGCGCACCCGCGCACCCCGGGCGAGGAACAGTTCGCACTCGCCGCCGAACTCCTCGCCCTGCTGGGCGATCGCACCCGCCTCGCGTTGCTGCATGCGCTGACCGGCGGCGAGGCCGACGTCACGACCCTCACGGAGGCGAGCGGGGCGGCCCGGCCCGCGGTCAGCCAGCACCTGGCGCGGCTGCGGCTGGCAGGCCTGGTGAACACGCGCAAGGAGGGCCGCAGGGTCGTCTACTCGCTGCGGGACGGCCATCTGCGGCGGCTCGTGGACGAGGCGCTGAAGGTGGCGGACCACCGACTCAGCGACCGGCCGCTGCACGACTGAGAGTCACGGGGTTCAGGACGCGGAGCCCTTGCCGAGGTACTGCTCCGCGAACGCCGCCGCGGCAGCGGGGGATTCGAAGAGGCGGCGCAGCCGGGCCAACGTCGTGCCCGCGCGGTAGGCGTCGCCCGACGACGCGCCGTGGTACACCTCCGACAGCCACTGCGAGAACTCCTGGTAGTCCCACACCCGTGCGAGGCAGGCCGCGGAGTAGCCGTCGAGGCCGCCGGTGTCGCCCTTGGTGAGGTACGCGACGAGCCCGTCGCCGAGCAGGAAGGCGTCGTGCAGGGCCAGGTTCATGCCCTTGGCCGCGATGGGCGCGGTGAGATGGGCTGCGTCCCCGGCCAGGAACAGACGGCCGAACACCATCGGTTCGACCACGTAGTTGTGCATGTCCAGGACTCGCTTCTCGATCAGCCTGCCCTCCGTGAGCGGCGGCCGGTCGGCGGCACCGAGCCGCTCCTGGAGTTCGGCCCAGACGCGGTCCTCCGACCAGTTCTCCGGGTCGTCGCCGGGCGGGCACTCCAGGTAGTAGCGGGTGACCTCGGGGCTGCGGGCCATGTGCCCGGCGAAGCCGTTCGGATGGATGCCGAACACCACGCAGTCGCTGGACGGCGGTGCCTGAGCCAGCAGCGCCAGCCAGCCGACGCCGTAGTCGTGCCGGGCGATACGGGCCTGCTGCGGAAGCACGGTCCGGGTCACCCCGCGTGCTCCGTCGCAGCCCGCCACGAAGTCGCACGTCACGAGCGTGCGTCGACCGGTCTCGGGGTCGAGGTACGACACCGCAGGCCGGTCCGTGTCCAGGCCGTGCAACTGCACGTCCCGCACGCCGAACCGGATGGCGCCGCCGCGCATGTCGGCGTACTCGCGCACCAGGTCCGTCACCAGCAGCGGCTGCGGATAGACGAAGTGGTGATGACCTGTCAGATCGGTGTACGAGAACCGGTGCCGTTGCCCCTCGACACGGAACTCGCACTGGGTGTGCACCTGCGCCCGCTCCAGCAGTTGGTCCGCGAGGCCCCTGTCCTGGAGCCCGCGCACCGCCCACTCCTCGAGCACGCCGGCCCGTGGCCGCTGCTCGATGAACTCCCGTGTCTCGGCCTCCAGGACCAGGCAGTCGACCGACGCGGCCCGCAGGATGTTCCCGATGGTGAGACCGGCGGGCCCGGCGCCCACGATCACAACCGGAAAACGTTGCGGGGAGGGCGAGTTGGGGTGGGAGGTGGAAGTCACCCGAGCATTATGACGGTGGCCCGTCAGCCACGGCAGGGGAGCCGCGGCCGACGGGCCGAGTCGAGGAAGGGTGTTCGGTCAGTGCGCGGGGGCGTCGGTGACGACGACTTCGTCGATGCTGCGCTCGATGTCCTCGCGCTTCGAGGAGGTCGCCCTGGCCCAGTAGTAGATCGCCAGGGAGAAGACGGCGATGACCAGGATGTCCCACCACAGTGCGATGTTGCCCGCGCCGCCGAAGCCGCCCTCGGCGGAGATCACGCCCATGCCGAGGAGATAGACCGGCAGCCACTGGGCGGCCTTGAAGTCCATCCGGGGCGCGTCGGGCTGGTTGGTGGAGTTGGCCCACCAGGCGTAGCCGCCGAGGAGCAGGTAGCCGAGGACGATCGCCAGTCCGAGCCTCCACAGGGTGTCCCAGCCGGACCAGTAGATGATCAGGTTGGCCACCACGAAGGCCACCGGTGAGATCACCTTGCCGCCGGGCAGCCGGTACGGGCGCTCGAGGTGCGGCAGCTTGTCGGCGAACACGCCGTAGGCCAGCGGCGCGCCCGCGTACATCAGGACGCTCGCCGAGGTGATGAAGCCGACCAGCTTGTGCCAGCTGGGGAAGGGCAGGAAGCAGATCACGCCGGTGACGAAGGACATGATGAGGCCGAACCACGGCACACCGCGCGAGTCGGTCTTGGTGAAGATCTTCGGCGCATAGCCGTTCTTCGCCAGGCCGTAGGAGACGCGTGAGGTGGCGGTGGTGTAGATGAGGCCGGTACCACCGGGGGAGATGATCGCGTCGAGGTAGAGGACGAAGGCGAGCCAGCCGAGACCCGCCAGGGTCGCGACACCGGCCCACGGCCCGGTGTCGCCCTTGAACGCGAGCTGGGCCCAGCCGTGCGCGAAGCTGCTGTGCGGCAGCGCGCCGATGAACACGACCTGGAGGAGGACGTAGATGACGGCGCCGATCGCCACCGAGCCGAGCGTGGCGCGCGGCAGGTCCCGCTTCGGGTTGCGGCTCTCGCCCGCCAGCTGGATGGCCTGCTCGAAGCCGAGCAGCGCGAAGATGATGCCGCTGGTGCTGATCGCCGCGAGCACGCCCTTCGCGCCGAACGGCGCGAAGCCCTCGGAGTGGAAGTTGCCCGGGTGGAAGTGGGTCGCCGCCATGATGAAGATCGCGCCCAGCGGAACGGCGATCTTCCACCAGGTCGCCGCGCTGTTTGTGTGCGCCAGCGCCCGTACGCCGAAGAAGTTCACCCCGACGAAGACGGCCATGAGGACGACCGCCACGGCCAGACCGCTGGCGGTCAGAGTCTTGTCGGCGTGCTGAAGGCCCTGTGCCCAGGACCAGTGACCGGCGTAACCGATCATGGCCTCGACCTCGATCGGGGCGACGGTCGCGGCCTGGAGCCAGGAGAACCAGCCGAACGACATGCCGGCCAGTCCGCCGAAGGCGTAGTGCGGGTATCGGGCCGTACCGCCCGCCACCGGGAACATGCCGCCCAGCTCGGCGTGGACCAGCGCCAGCAGCACGATCGCGATCGCGCCGATCACCCACGAGATGATCGCCGCCGGGCCGGCCTGGATGACCGCGTCGTGGGCTCCGTAGAGCCATCCCGAGCCGATGATGGAACCGACGGAGGCCCACATCAGACCGATCAGTCCGACGTCACGCCTGAGGCCACCTGGACCCCTGGCCTCCTCCACGGAGGTCTGCTCGACGCTCACCATATTTTCAGCGACCTCTCACCATTTGAATACATGTTTTCAGTGCATGCGACGTCGCAGATTAGGAAACATCAGGGGTCCAGCAGAAGACCCATGGTGAAGTTTTGACCAACCGCCGGGAGCTTCCTGGACAGTCCTTCAGGGGATCTGTACGCGGTGGAAACCGCTGTCGCCCCTGGCACCGCCACAGAATTCGCAGCGAAGTGGCGGCCGTCTGGGAGCGCTTGCAGTGTGACCGGTGGCACATATGGGGCGCGTGGGCCCCGGCCGGCTCAGCCGAGCAGCGGTATCTCGATGGCCGGGCAGCGGTCCATGACCATGGCGAGGCCCGCCGCCCGCGTACGGTCGTACGCCGCCTCGTCGATCACGCCGAGCTGGAACCAGACGGCCCTGGCGCCCTTGGCGACCGCCTCGTCGGCGACCGGTCCGGCGAGGTCGCTGTTGACGAAGACGTCGACGACATCCACGTCGAAGGGGATGTCGGCGAGGGAGGCGTACCCCTGCTCGCCGTGCACCGTCTCCGCCTTGGGGTGGACGGGCACGATGCGCTTGCCGAAGCGCTGCAGCACCTGGGCGACGCCGTAGGCGGCGCGGCCCCGGTTCGACGAGAGGCCCACCACGGCCCAGGTGTCGCCGGATTCGGTGAGGATCCTGCGGATCGTTGCCTCGTCGCCGTACACCGCAGCCTCCCTGTACCTCGTGGACATGCCCTGCTGTCCGACAACCGCCGGGAGTTCACGATGATTCCCCGATTCCCCGGTTTCCGCTGCGCCCTGACGGCCTGTTCGGCCGGCCGTCGGCGCAGTACCGTCCGGACAGTCCGCACGGCAGCAGGTGGCCGGTGTCCGGCTACGACATGCTCGCCGCACGCCTGACCATCCACCTCGACGCCGCCGTGTCGTGGCACCACAGGCCTGCCTACGCGGAACTCGTTCACCGGGCGCACTGCGAGGGCCTCATCGGCGCGAGCGTCTTCCGCGGAGTCATCGGTTTCGGCGCGGGCGACCCCAAGCAATCGTCGCTCGCACTGAACTCGCACTGAAGGGGCCGTGCGCCGTGGTCATCGTCGACGCGGAGGCCCGGCTCAGGGACTTCCTGGCGCATGTGGCAGACGTCCTGGGGGAGACGTCGGCGATGGCGGTGCTCGACCGCGTGCGGATCCATGCGCCGGGCGTGGATGAGTGAGCCTCGCGTATGAATGAGAGGTGCGCGCGGGTGGGTACCGGATCCGCACGCGCGCGTAGGTCACATCGGCACGGGGCGGGGGCACGCGGGCGTGGTGGGAATCCGCCGCCGTGGGCGGAATTCGCGCCGGATGCCTGCGCGCGGCCGTCCGCCCGCCTACGCTCAGCCCGTGCTGCGCATCACCGACGCCCGAACCGGCGAGTCCGTCGACGCCGCCCCGGTCCGCAGGGGGCTGACCCGGGTCGAAGCCCATGTGTCCGATTTCCACACCGGCGCGCTGCGGGTGCTGCTGGTCGCCGACCTCCTCGTGCGGGCCCTGGAACTCGGCGGCACCCCGGTGTGGGGCGTGCTGAGCGCCGAACGGGGCCAGGCGGAGCTGCGGGCCGGGGCGGCCGCGCTCGGCATCCGGCCCTTCGAGGACCGGCGGGACGTCGGTCCAGGACTGGGCGAGGCCCAGGTTCTGCACGTCGTGGGGGAGGGCGGCGCGACACCCGACGGCGTCCGGGTCGCCGTCGCCCCCGTCGACCCGGAGGCACCCGGCACGACCGAGGGCGCCGACCCGGCCGCCCTGCGCCTGGCCCTGCTCTCCCGGAGCCGGAGCACACCCCTGCGGCTCGACGCGGCCGCTCTGGACGAGGCCGGCGAAACCCTCGCACGCTGGCGCCGCGCGGTCGCCGCCTGGGCACGACAGCCGTCGCGGCCGGTTCCCGACGAGGCGCGCACCCGCCTGCGTACCGCCTGGGAGGACGACCTGGACGTCCCCTCCGTGCTCGACGTGCTGACCTGGGTGGAGACCGAGTCGGAGCTGCCGGACGGCGCCCGGTTCGAGACGTACGCCCACGCGGACCGGCTGCTCGGCCTGGAACTCACCCGCGACCTCGGATCGCCGGCGTGATCGCGCGTGCGGGAGCCGGCCCGCTGCGCCGCCTGGTGGTGCTGCGGCACGCCAAGTCGGCCTGGCCTCAGGGCGTCCCCGACCACGAGCGCCCGCTCGCGCCGCGTGGCCGCAGGGACGCACCGGCAGCGGGCCGGGCCCTCGTCGAGGCGGACTGCCTGCCGGACCTCGCCCTGTGCTCCACCGCCCTGCGCGCCCGGCAGACCTGGGAACTGGCCTCGGCCCAGTGGGGCACACCGCCGCCGGTACGCCGTGACCCGCGGCTGTACGCCGCCGAGGTGTCCGACCTGCTGACCGCGGTGCACGAGGTGCCCGCAGAGGTCGAGACGCTGCTCCTGGTCGGGCACAACCCCGGCCTGGAGGAGCTCGTCCTGGAACTGGCCGGGGACAGCCTCGACGACGCCCTGGACGAGGTGCGGCTGAAGTTCCCGACCTCCGCGATCGCCGTACTGGCCTGGCACGGACCCGCCTGGGACGCGCTCGCCCCGGGCACGGCACTGCTGACGAGCATGCTCGTGCCGCGGGGCAAGAAGAAGGACCACGGCACGTAGGACTGTGCCGGGCCGAGTGCTCGCCCGGGCAGCCATCCGGGCACTCCTCCGGCGCGGGCGAGCGCACGCGTGCCGCATAGGCTGGCCGGATGCAGGACGAGTACCGCACGGTCGCCCACGCGGGCGTGCACGAGACCGAGGTCAACCGCTCCCGCTTCCTGTGCGCCCTGGCGCCCGCGGCCACCGAGCAGGAGGCCCAGGACTTCGTCGCCGCCGTGCGCAAGGAGCACGCGGACGCCACCCACAACTGCTGGGCCTACGTCATCGGTGCCGACGCCTCCGTCCAGAAGGCGAGCGACGACGGCGAACCGGGCGGCACCGCGGGCGTCCCCATGCTGCAGATGCTGCTGCGCCGGGACATGCGGTACGTCGTCGCCGTCGTCACCCGCTACTACGGCGGCGTCAAGCTCGGCGCGGGCGGACTGATCAGGGCGTACGGCGGTGCGGTGGGCGAGGCCCTGGACGCCCTCGGCACCCTCACCCGCCGCAGGTTCCGGCTGGCCACCGTGACCGTCGACCACCAGCGCGCAGGCAAGGTCCAGAACGACCTGCACTCGACGGGCCGCGAGGTACGCGACGTGCGCTACGGCGAGGCGGTCACCATCGAGGTCGGCCTGCCGGACTCCGACGTGGACGCCTTCCGGGCCTGGCTCGCCGACGCGACCGCCGGGACGGCCGGGTTCGAACTGGGCGGGGAGGCGTACGGGGACGCCTGAAGATCGTCACGAAAGGGGCGTAACGGACCGGTGTGAGACGGGTTGTGACGGCCCGATACGGGAGTAACCGACCGTGATGTCAGACCCGGCCGTTAGGGTCGGGGATCATGAGGCTGCTGCACACTTCCGACTGGCATCTGGGCCGGGCGTTCCATCGGGTGAACATGCTCGGGGCCCAGGCCGAGTTCATCGGTCACCTCGTCACGACCGTGCGTGAGCGCGGTGTGGACGCGGTGGTCGTGTCGGGGGACGTGTACGACAGGGCGGTGCCGCCGCTGGCTGCGGTCGAGTTGTACGACGACGCGCTGCACCGCCTGGCGGACCTGGGGGTGCCCACCGTGATGATCTCCGGAAACCACGACTCGGCCCGCCGGCTCGGCGTCGGTGCCGGTCTCATCGGGCGGGCCGGCATCCATCTGCGCACCGAGCCGTCGGCGTGCGGAACTCCGGTGGTGCTGTCCGACGCCCACGGTGACGTGGCCTTCTACGGGCTGCCGTATCTCGAACCGGCCCTGGTCAAGGACGAGTTCGGCGTGGAGAAAGCGGGACACGAGGCGGTGCTCGCCGCTGCCATGGACCGGGTCCGCGCCGACCTTGCCACCCGCGCGCGGGGCACGCGTTCCGTCGTCCTCGCGCACGCCTTCGTCGCCGGCGGCCAGGTCAGCGACAGCGAGCGGGACATCACCGTCGGCGGGGTCGCCGCCGTGCCCGCCGGGGTCTTCGACGGTGTGGACTACGCTGCACTCGGCCATCTGCACGGCTGCCAGACGATCACCGAGCGGGTGCGCTACTCCGGCTCCCCGCTGCCGTACTCCTTCTCCGAGACAGACCACCACAAGACCATGTGGCTCGTGGATCTCGACGCGGACGGCTCGGTCACCGCCGAGCGGGTCGACTGCCCCGTGCCGCGCGCGCTGGCCAGGATCCGGGGCACTCTGGAGGAACTGCTCGCCGACCCCGGGCTCGGCCGGCACGAGGAGGCATGGGTCGAGGCCACCCTCACCGACCCGGTCCGCCCGGCCGATCCCATGGCCCGGCTCACCGAGCGCTTCCCGCACACCCTGAGCCTCGTCTTCGACCCCGAGCGGGCACCGGACGACCCGGACGTGTCGTACGCCAGACGGCTCGCGGGCCGCAGCGACCAGGAGATCGCCGAGGACTTCGTCGCCCATGTGCGCGGCGCCGGACCCGACGAGCGCGAACAGGCCGTGCTGCGGGACGCGTTCGACGCGGTGCGCGCCGACGAGGCCGTGCGGGAGGTGGCGCGATGAGGCTGCACCGGCTGGACATCACGGCGTTCGGGCCGTTCGGCGGCTCCCAGACCGTCGACTTCGACGAGTTGTCGGCCGCCGGGCTCTTCCTGCTGCACGGACCGACGGGAGCGGGCAAGACGTCCGTCCTCGACGCGGTTTGCTACGCGCTGTACGGCTCCGTCCCCGGCGCCCGCCAGAGCAGTCAGGGCCTGGCCCTGCGCAGCGATCACGCGGCATCCGGTACGCGCACCGGGGTGACCCTCGAACTGACCGTCGCCGGACGCCGGTTGGAGGTCACCCGGCAGCCGCCCTGGGAGCGCCCCAAGAAGCGCGGCTCGGGCACGACACTGGAGAAGGCCCAGAGTTGGCTGCGCGAGTACGACGCGACGGCCGGTGCCTGGAAGGACCTCGGCCGCTCGCACCAGGAGATCGGCGAGGAGATCACCCAGCTGCTCGGCATGAGCCGCGAGCAGTTCTGCCAGGTCGTGCTGTTGCCCCAGGGCGACTTCGCGCGCTTCTTGCGCGCCGACGCCGAGGCGCGCGGCAAACTGCTGGGCCGCCTCTTCGACACCCACCGCTTCACCGAGGTCGAGAAGCGGCTCGCGGAGCGCCGCCGGGCGGCCGAGGCGCAGGTGCGCGAGGGGGACGCCGCGCTGCTGGCCGACGCACACCGCATGCAGCAGGCGGCGGACGGCGCGCTGGAACTGCCTCAACTGGCGCCGGGGGAGCCGGGGTTGGCGGAGGCCGTCATCAGCGCTGCGGCTGTCGCCCGCAGCACCGCGCGGGAACGGCTGACCATCGCCCACTGCCGCCTCACGGCCGTGGAATCGGCGCAGGCGGCCGCCGAGCGCGCGTTGCGCGAGGCACGGGAAGTGGCCCGGCTGCAGCAGCGGTTCGCCGAGGCGCGCGAGCGCGCCGCACGGCTGGAGGAGCGGGCCGCCGCCCACCGGGAGGCGCAGGCACGCATGGAGCGGGCCCGCAAGGCCGAGGCGGTGGCGCCCGCACTGGAGCTGCGGGAGGCCGCGGAGGCGGAACACCGGCACGCCGCACAGGCGGAGGCCCGCGTGCGTGCACTGCTGCGGGAAGCCCTCGCTGAGGGGCACGCGGACTTCCGGGCCGGGAGCTCCGACGCGGGTGCGGCGGGGGACACACGGCTGCGAGATGCCCTCGGCGAGGACGACGCGACAGGGCTCGCCGGGTGGCGAGACGCCGACGGCGAGAGGGGCTCGGGGCAGTGGCCATGTGCGGCTCCACCGCGGGGCGCGACCAGCCACGACGCCGGTGCGGCAGGGCTGGCCGCTGCCGCGCGCCGGAGTGCCGAGGAGCTCGGCGGGCTGGAGTCAGCCCGGCGCGCCGAACAGCGACTGGCCGAACTCGTCGCGGAGCGTGCCGGTCTGGACCGGCAGGAGCGCGTCGACGAGGACGTGCTGCAGGAGGCCGAGACCTGGCTCGCGGACTGGGAGGTGACCCGCGCCGGACTGCACGCCCGTATCGAATCCGCACAGGAGGCCGCGACCAGGGCCGAACAGCTCGGCGTGCAGCGCGAGCCCGCACAGCGCAGGCTCGGCGCCGCCCGCCAGCGCGATCAGCTCGCCCGCGACACCGACGAGGCCCACGCGCGCGTGCTCGCCGCTCGCGAACGCGCCACCGAGGCCCGCGCACACTGGCTGGACCTCAAGGAACAGCGGCTGAACGGCATCGCGGCCGAGCTGGCCGCGAGCCTCGCCGACGGCGAACCGTGCGCCGTCTGCGGAGCCACCGAGCACCCTGCGCCGGCGCGCAAGGTCGCCGGGCACGTCGACCGCGAGGCCGAGGAGCGCGCCCTCGCCGCCTACCAGCGCGCCGACGAACAGCGCGCCGAGGACGAGCGGCGCCTCGGCGTCGTACGAGAGGCCCTCGCCGCCGCGACGGCCGAGGCGGGCGACACCCCCACGGCCCGACTTGCCGAAGAGGTCGAGGAGTTGGAGCGACTGTACGCGCAGGTGCGCGGTGCCGCTTCCGACCTGCATCCGGCGAGCGAGCAGCTGCGGCGGGCGGAGCAGGAGTACGAGCGGCGGACTGCGGTACGGCAGCAGGCAGCGGTCAGAGCCGCCTCGCGGGTGGGCCACCGCGAGCGGCTGGACCGCGAACAGAGCGATCTGGAAGGACAGTTGGCGCAGGCGCGCGGCACGGCGGAGAGCGTGGCCGCGCGGGCCGCGCAGCTGGAGCGGCAGGTGGCGCTGCTCACCGAGGGCGCCGACACAGCGCGGGTGGCCGAGGACACCGCCCAGCGGCTCAAGGACGCCGACGCCCGGCTCGCCGACGCCGCCTTCCGCGCCGGCTTCGACACCCCGCAGGCCGCGGCCGCCGCGCTCCTGGACGACGCCGCCCATCGCGAGCTCCAACGCCGTCTGGACGCGTGGCAGTCCGAGGAGGCCGCCGTGCGTGCCGTTCTCGCCGAGGCGGACACCGCGGCCGCAGCCCTGCAGCCGCCCGCCGACCTCGCCTCGGCGGAACGGGCCGCCGCCGTCGCGGCCCGGCGGCTGCGCGAGGCCGCCTCCGCGCGTGACTCGGCCGCCCGCCGCTGCACCGAACTCGACCGGCTCTCCGCCCGGTCCGCCGCCGGCGTACGACGGCTGGCCCCGCTGCGCGAGGAGTACGAGCGGGTCGCCCGCCTGGCCTCCCTCGCCGCCGGCACCTCCGCGGACAACGAGCGGAAGATGCGCCTGGAGTCGTACGTGTTGGCGGCCCGGCTGGAACAGGTGGCCGCCGCCGCGACGGTGCGGCTGCAGCGCATGTCGTCCGGCCGCTACACCCTCGTCCACTCCGACGACCGGACCGGACGCGGCCGCAGCGGTCTCGGACTGCACGTCGTCGACGCATGGACCGGGCGCGAGCGGGACACGGCGACGCTGTCGGGCGGCGAGACCTTCTTCGCCTCCCTGGCGCTCGCCCTCGGCCTCGCGGACGTCGTCACCGACGAGGCCGGCGGAGTCCGCCTGGACACGCTCTTCATCGACGAGGGCTTCGGCAGCCTCGACGACCAGACCCTCGACGAGGTCCTCGACGTGCTCGACTCCCTGCGCGAGCGCGACCGCAGCGTCGGCATCGTCAGCCATGTCGCCGACCTGAGACGCCGTATCCACGCCCAACTGGAGGTCGTCAAGGGAAGATCGGGCTCGGTGGTCCGGCAGCGAGGTCAGTGACCGAGGGGCCGCCGGGGCAGCGGGGACGAGTAGACGACGCTGGTGGTCACCGAGCCGAGCGCGCCGATCTTGCCCGAAACCTCCTCCAGGTGACGCATCGAGCGGGCGGTGACCTTGATGACGAAACAGTCGTCGCCCGTCACATGGTGGGCCTCGAGGATCTCGGGCGTCACGGCGACCAGGTCGTGGAAGGGCTTGTAGTTGCCGTTCGGATAGCGCAGCCGTACGAACGCGAGGATCGGCAGTCCCAGCCGCTCGGGGTCCACCACGGCCGCGTACCCCTGGATGACGCCCGCCTCCTCCAGGCGGCGCACCCGTTCGGTGACCGCGCTCGGCGACATGGAGACGGCGCGTGCCAGCTCCGCGAAGCTCGCCCGCCCCTCGCGCTGGAGGACGTCGAGGATGCGCCAGTCGGTGGCGTCGGGGGAAAACGCGCTCATGACGCAGAAATAGCAGGGGAATCCACGGCCGGGCAAGGTGCAGGCCGGTGAATACCCCTTCTGGGAGATCATCGGCGCCCGTAGATTTCTGGCCGTAGCGACAACGTCGGAGAAAGCAGGCCAGATCATGAGCAGCACCGCGCCCGCCGTCAACCCTGTCCTGCGCGTGGCCCCGGCGGCCCCGGCCGAGGCCGCCGCCCACTTCCGCGCGAGCCTCGTCTTCCACGCCGATGTGTCGGACGTCGCCGCCGCACTCGCCTCCGACGGCCACCCCGGGTTCGTCGTCCTGGACTCCCGCTCCACCGAGTCCTGGGACCAGGGCCACATCCCCGGCGCGGTCCACCTGCCGACGGCGCTCATCCCCGAGCAGGCCGAACGGCTCCTCGACAAGTCGGTGCCGGTGGTCACGTACTGCTGGGGCCCCGGCTGCAACGGCGCCACCCGCGCCGCGCTCGCCCTCGCCGAACTCGGCTACCAGGTCAAGGAGATGCTGGGCGGCTTCGAGTACTGGGCGCGGGAGGGCTTCGAGTACGAGACCTGGCAGGGGCGCGAGCGCCGCCCCGCCGACACCCTGACGGCCCCGGTGGACGCGGAGGACTGCGGCTGCTGAAACGGGCTGCGTACCAGGAGGTACGGGGGACGGCGGATTCATGGCTTCCGCGGCCGTGTACGGTCTGCGCCATGGTGCGATACGCGGAACCCGGTGCGCTGGAATGGGTCGAGTCGGGCGGCGGGCCGCTCATTGCGGTGCCGGAGACGGTGCTGCCGTTCTGGTCGGGCGCCGACGGCGAGGAGACCGCCTCCGACTACGACCGGGCCTGCGAGGTCGACGGCTTCGTCGGGCTGCTCCCGGTCGGCGACTCGGCCGCCCTGGTCCTGGGCGACGAACCCGCCTCCACCGCGTTCCTGCCCGAGCACGCCACCTTCATACGGTGGTGGGCGGCGAACTCCGAGGCCGAACTCCTGGCCGGGGTCCCCGCGGCCCTCGCCACGGCGGACTGGGGACACGAGGTGCCCTGGGAAGTGCCCGGCACGGTCGTGCTGTTCGACTCGGCCTGGCCCGGATCCGAAACGGAGCGGACCGACTGCCTGCGGGTCGTGCTGGAACCGGGGCGGTACGCGGTGCGCGCGGCCAATGTCCAGCCGGGGCCGGAGACTTGGCTGGGCCTCGTCCAGCTGCGGCGCATCGAGCACGGATAGCCGAGCTCGAACGGGCGGGCCCGGATGATCGGTCGCGTACGGATAATTGCGTGCGCCGGTTCGAAGCGTCGCCCATCATGGTCGCCCATGCCCCGACTGCCGCACCCCGCTCCCGAAGACCTGCGCCGTGAGCCGCTGCCTCTGCGCGGCCGTACCGCCCTGGTGACCGGGGCCGGCAGACGAGCCGGCATCGGACATGCCGTGGCCCGGCGGCTCGCCGCGTACGGGGCGAGCGTCTATCTGCACCACCATGTCCCGCACGACACCGCCATGCCCTGGGGAGCCGACCGCACCGAGGACGTGATCGCCTCCGTGCGCGCGGCACTCGGCGATCCCGCGGCCCGGATCGCCGCGGGACCCGGCGACCTCACCGCGCCGGGCGCGCCCGCCGAGCTGATCGCCGCGGCCGCCTCGGCACTCGGCGGCCGGCTCGACATCCTCGTCGCCAACCACGCCCTCAGCGGCAGCGACGGCACCCTCGACACGATCGACTCCGCGATGCTGGACGCGCACTGGTCGGTCGACACCCGCTCGGTGGTGCTCCTCGTCCAGGCCCACGCCCGCCACCGCGCCGCACTGCCGCCCCGTACCCCGGGCGGACGCGTGATGATGATGACCTCCGGCCAGGACATCGCCGGCGGCATGCCCGGTGAGATCGCCTACGCCCTCCAGAAGGGCGCCCTCGCCTCGATCACCCGCTCCCTGTCGACGACGCTCGCCGAGCAGGCGATCACGGTGAACACCGTCAACCCCGGCCCGGTGGACACGGATTACGCGACCGGGGAGACGTACGAGGCGATCGCCTCCCGTTTCCCGTCGGGGCGTTGGGGCATGCCGGACGATCCCGCCCGCCTCATCGCGTGGCTCGCCACGGACGAGGCGGACTGGATCACCGGCCAGGTGATCGACTCGGAGGGCGGCTTCCGCCGCTGAGCTGCCCGGCCGTCAGAGCTGGGCGAGCTCGTCCACCAGGTCGTCCAGGCCGAGCGAGCCCTGCGAGAGCGCCGCCATGTGCCAGGCCTTGAGGTCGAACGCGTCGCCGTGCCGCTCACGTGCCTTCGCGCGCCCCTGCAGCCACGCCCGCTCGCCGAGCTTGTAGCCGATGGCCTGGCCGGGAATGGTCAGGTAGCGGGTCAGCTCGCTCTCCACGAAGTCCGCCGGCCGGCTGCTGTGGGCGCCGAAGAACTCCTGGGCCAGCTCGGGGGTCCAGCGCTCGCCGGGGTGGAAGGGGGAGTCCGCGGGAATCTCCAGCTCCAGGTGCATGCCGATGTCGACGATGACCCGGGCCGCCCGCATCATCTGCGCGTCGAGGTAGCCGAGCCGCTGCTCCGCGTCCGTGAGGTAGCCGAGCTCGTCCATCAGTCGCTCCGCGTACAGCGCCCAGCCCTCGACGTTGGCGCTGACCCCGCCGATGGTGGCCTGGTAGCGGGAGAGGTCTGCGGCGACGTGCGCCCACTGCGCGAGCTGCAGGTGATGACCGGGGACGCCCTCGTGGTACCAGGTCGAGACGAGGTCGTAGACCGGGAAACGGGTCTGCCCCATCGTCGGCAGCCAGGTGCGGCCCGGGCGGGAGAAGTCCTCCGTCGGGGGCGTGTAGTACGGGGCTGCCGCGCCGCCGGGCGGGGCGATGCAGGACTCCACCTTCCGTACCCGCTCGGCGAGTTCGAAGTGGGTGCCGTCCAGTTCGTCGATCGCCTGGTCCATCAGGCCCTGCAGCCAGTCGCGGACCTCGTCGACCCCGTCGATGTGCTTGCCGTGCTCGTCGAGGTGCGCGAGCGCCACCCACGGCGTCTCGGCGCCGGGCAGGATCTTCTCCGCTTCCTGCTTCATCTCGCCGAGCAGCCGGTGGAACTCGGCCCAGCCGTACGCGTACGCCTCGTCCAGGTCGAGGTCCGTGCCGTTGAAGTAGCGCGTCCAGCGCCCGTAGCGCTCACGGCCCACGGTGTTCGGCGCGCTCTCGATCGCCGGCGCGTACACGTCGCGCATCCAGTCGCGCAGCTCCACGACGGCCGCGGTCGCCGCGCGGGCCGCCTCGTCCAGCTCCGCGCGCAGCGCCTCGGGGCCCGCCGAGGCGAAGTCCTCGAACCAGCCGCGGCCCTTGCCGTCCGTGTCGGACCATTCGGTGAGCTGCTCGACGAACGTGGCCGTCGGGCGCGGGGCCGCGTACAGCTTGCGCTCCAGACCGAGGGCGAGGGACTCGCGGTAGCCGGCGTACGCGGCGGGCACGGCACGCAGCCGCTCGGCGACCGCCGCCCAGTCCTCCTCGGACTGGTTCGGCGTCACGGTGAACACGTCGCGCACCGAGTGTGCGGGCGTGGCCATGTTGCCGACGCGGCGGAGGCCCTCCTCGGCCTCGTGCACGGCCAGTTCGGCATTGAGCCGCTCACGCAGCAGCCGGCCGCAGCGGCGCTCGATGTCACTGTCCGCGCCGGGTTGCTGCTCGGCCGCGTCGAGCCGCGCCAGGGTCCGCCGTGCCAGTTCCGCGAGGGCCTCCTGGCCTGCGGGCGAGAGGTCGGGGAGCCTGCTCGAACTCTCCTTCACACCGAGGTACGTTCCGGTCACCGGGTCGAGGGCGATGAGCTCGTCGACGTATGCGTCGGCGACCTCGCGGGGCAGCGGGTCAGTGGTCTGTGACATGCGGTCCATCCTCATACGAGTGGCCGCCGCACGTCATCCGGATTGAGCCGAGGGCGTAGGACGTGCTCCGGGATACCTCCGTACGCGAGACGGCCCGGCGTTCCCGCCGGGCCGTCCCCAGATGTCCTGTGCCGGGAGCTAGTCCCGTGCGATCCGCTCGCCGACCTGCTCCTGTGCCACCTCGTACGGCAGCCGGGAGCCGGCCTGGCCCGTCTGCAGGCGGGCCGTGATGACCAGGGTGCCTTCTTCGATCTGGTAGTCGAGGGGGAGCCCGAGGCCCCGCATCGCCGCGACCATGCCGGTGTTGGAGGCCTGTGTCACGGCGTAGACGCTCTCGCAGTTCGCCTCGGCCGCCATCGCCACCAGCCGCTCCAGCAGTTCAGCGCCGACGCCGCGGCGCTGCCACTTGTCCTCGATCAGGAGCGCGACCTCGGTCTCGTCCCCGTCCCACAGCAGGTGGCCGAGGCCGACGAGGCGTCCGGATGCGGTCTGCACCGCGAGGGTGCGGCCGAACCGCGGGCTGAGCAGGTGGCTCAGGTAACGGTCCGCGTCGCCGACCGGCCCGTGGTAGCGCATGCCGAGGGTCCGCGCCGAGCACCGCTCGTGCATCGCCTTCGCGGCGTCCAGGTCACGTGTGTCGGCCCGGCGTACGGTGATCTCGTTGCCCTCGGGCAGCGTCAGCACGTCCTGGCTGTGCGGCACGCGCGGTCCGAGCCGGGCGTCCAGTTCCACCAGCGCCCGCGCCCGGGCGAACTCGGTCGGGGTGAACGGCAGATACGGCCGCTCCACGGTGATCACTCCGCCCTCCGGCGCCCGCAGCCGCATCACGGTGTCCTCCAGCACACCTTCCACGGGCACGCCGCCAGGACCGCGGCCGCCGCCGACCGGCGTGGCGGGCAGCTGGCGGATGGTGCACCGGCCCAGCAACTGCCTGAGGGCGAGCGGCAGTTCGGCCGCGTCCAGGGCGGTGCGGGCGGCCAGACCCAGGACCCGGGTGGGGGCGTCCACCAGATCGTGGGCGTCGGCCCGCTCGATCCAGGTGTCGGTGCCCCCGGCCAGCGAGACCACCTTGGTGAGCTCGGAGGCCATGAGCCCGCCGGGAGCCCGCAGCAGGAACTCGTCCACCGTGCCCTCCGCCAGCGGATGCGTCTGCAGGCTCAGGATGTCGACCTGCCGTCCGGCCAGCGCCGTGCACAGCGCGGCCAGCGACCCCGGTTCGTCCTTCACCGTCGTCCGCATCCGCCACAGCACGCTCTGACCGGGCTCGGTCTCCGGCGTCGCCGAGGACTCGTCGGACGGCCCGGCCTGCTGCTTCTGCGGCAGCGACCGGGCGTCGGTATCACCGGCCGGAGGTGCGTGACCGTGACGGCGTGTCCACCAGGTGTGGAACCCCGCCGTGGCGGCCAGGGCGACCGCGGAGATCACCAGCAGCGCCGGACCGTCGGGCCCGTGCCCGACCAGGTTCGCCACGCCGTCGGCCACGGCGACGGACGTGAACAGGGCGGCGAGTTCGACGACGTCGCGCCGCCAGTGGTGCACGGGACGGCCGTGCTTTGCACGGGTCACATCAGACATTTCTCGACTCATGCAACCACTGTGAAGGAAAGGTGTTGCGTGATCACGAACGCCTTGTGACTGATCGGTAAAGTGTCGTTATGCTCCTTTTGTAGCTGCGAACACGCATGCGAGGTGGCGAGCTCGCGGCTGCGGAACGGCACCGCGCACCGGGGGATGACGCCGGTGCGCGGCCCACGGGAAAGCGTACGGGAGTTACTGGCCGACCCGGCCCGGCTGCAGCACCTGCGTGAAGAGCACGGTGCCGTCGTATTCGCGCAGCCGCACCGTCAACTCGCCGCTGTCCCCGTCGATGTCGACCTCGCCGAAGAACTGGTAGCCCTGGGCCGGCGAGACGTTCGCGGTCGTCGGCGCCTTCACGAAGACCCGGTCCGGGCCGAAGGTGCCGTCGAGTGCGTTGGCCGGGAAGGCGCCGGCGTTGAGCGGGCCGGACACGAACTCCCAGAACGGCTCGAAGTCCTTGAACGCGGCCCGTGACGGGTCGTAGTGCTGGGCGGAGGTGTGGTGCACGTCGGCCGTCAGCCACACGGTGCCGGTGATCCGCCGGTGCTTGATGAACCGCAGCAGTTCGGCGATCTGCAGCTCGCGGCCCAGCGGGGCGCCCGGGTCGCCCTGCGCGACGGCCTCGAAGTTCGGCTTGCCCTCGACCGGGTCGGGCACGACCAGTCCGAGCGGCATGTCGTTGGCGATCACCTTCCACACCGCGCGGGACCTGGCGAGTTCCCGCTTGAGCCACTCCAGCTGCTCGCGGCCGAGGATGCCCACCGGGTCGGTGGTCTGGTTGTCCGGCGAGTTGGCGTTGCGGTAGGTGCGCATGTCGAGCACGAACACGTCCAGCAGCGGGCCGTGGCTGACCTTGCGGTAGATCCGGCCGTCCGGGCGTCCGCTGATGGTGGAGATCGGGAAGTACTCGGAGAAGGCCTGCCGGGAGCGCAGCGCCAGGTCGTCGAGCCTGGTGCCGGCCGGGTAGGGCGTGCCGGTGCCGATGACCTCGCCCGGGTACCAGTTGTTGCGCACCTCGTGGTCGTCCCACTGGATGATGTTCGGCACCTGGGCGTTGAACCGGCGAAGCGCATGGTCGAGCAGGTTGTAGCGGAAGTTGCCCCGGTAGTCGTCCAGGGTGGTCGCGACGTGCGACTTCTCCTCGGTGGTGATGTTGCGGTACAGGCTGCCGTCGGGCAGCGCCTGCGTGGCGGAGATGACGCCGTCGGCGTAGATGTTGTCGCCGCTGCACAGGAAGAAGTCCGGGTCGACCTTCGCCATGGCGTCGAAGATCCGGTAGCCGCCGATCGACTCGTTGATGCCCCAGCCCTGTCCGGCCAGGTCGCCGGACCACACGAACTTCACGCCCTGGCGGCGCTTCGCCGGGGCCGTACGGAACGTGCCGGTCACCGGCTCGCCGGTGCGGCGCGGGTCGTCCGGGTCGGCCAGCAGCACGCGGTAGTGGATCTGCTCGCCGGACGGCAGCCCGTGCAGCCGGGTGGTGCCGGTGAAGTCCGAGTCCGCGCCGAGGAGCGGGCCGTGCCATCTGCGCGGGTTGCGGAAGGACTCGGTCGCGGACGTCTCGACGATCATCCGGGCCGGACGATCGGAGCGCACCCATACCAGACCCGAGCCGCAGGTCACGTCTCCCGCCTGTACACCCCAGTTCGCGCTGGGCCGGCCGGACAGGGCGAACGCCGGTGCCGCGCCGAGGGAGGTGGGCAGGGTCAGGGCCGCCGATGCGGCGAGGGAGCCGCGCAGGACGCTGCGACGACCAGGGAGCGAAAGGGACATAGGGGGCCTCCAGGACGGGATCCGGCCAGTGTGCGGTGCCACAACTACTCGGGCGCCGCAGCGCACACGGAAACCACAAGTGAACAACTGACCACCGAGGCAAGGGAACTGGTGTGCGGTATCAGTGGCCCCGTCGACGCTAGGGTTGAGCCATCTGCCGGTCAGCCGATGGTCATACGGCGGTGGCCTGGGCCATCAGCCGTATGCCGTCGCGGATGCGTGCGGGTGGCTGATACGCGTACCCCAGAACCAGCTGCACGTCCCCGCTCTCGACGTGCCCGTGCGTGTAGTCCGCCAGCCCGCGTACGGCCACCCCGGCCGCCGTCACCCGAGCGAGGAACCGCTCCAGGGGGCCGTACCGTTCGGGCAGCCGGACGATGACGTGCAGTCCCGCCGCGATCCCGGCGACCTGTGAGCCTGGGAAGTGCTCCTGCAGCGCGGCAAGGAGCGCATCACGCCGCTCGCGGTACGCCCGCTGGCAGCGGCGGAGCTGGCGGTCGTAGTCGCCGCGCTCCACGAAGCGGGCGAACAGTGCCTGGTCGAGGGTGGGATGGCCGAGGTCCATGGTGCGCTTGCGCTCGACGACCTCCTCGGCCAGCGCCTCGGGCACCAGCAGCCAGCCCAGCCGCAGACCCGGGGCGAGTGACTTGCTGACGGAGCCCGTGTAGGCCACGTGTTCCGGGTCCAGTCCTTGCAGCGCGCCCACGGGGGCACGGTCATAGCGGAAGTCGCCGTCGTAGTCGTCCTCCAGGACGAGCCCGTCCGCGGACCGCGCCCAGTCGAGCAGTTCGGTGCGGCGGCGCGCGGAGTAGGCGATCCCGGTGGGGAACTGGTGGGAGGGCGTCGTCACGACGGCCCGCACGCCCGAGTCCCGCAGCGCTCCGACGACGATCCCCTCCCCGTCCAGGGGCACGGGCACGGTGGTGACACCGGCCGAGGCATACAGCGCGTCGTGCTGGGGGCTGCCCGGATCCTCGACGCCGACCGTGCGCAACCCGTGTGCGTGGAGCGCGAATCCGAGCAGCGTCGTCGCCTGCGCCACCCCGGAGACGACCACGATCCGCTCCGGATCCGCGACCACACCCCGGCGGCGCGCCAGGAGCTCCGCCAGGGCGGTACGCAGCTGGGGCAGTCCGCGCGGGTCGGGGTAACCGAGGTCCCGGTGGGGCAGTTCGGCCAGGACCGCGCGTTGCGCCGCGGCCCAGGCGGCGCGCGGGAACAGCGACAGATCCGGGGTGCCGGGCACGAAGTCGGCGCGCGCACCGGGGGAGCGCGGGGCGAGATCACGCGCGCGTGGCGGCGCGGCCCGCACCGCGCCTCCCACCCAGGTGCCCGCACCCCGCCCGCTGCGCAGATAGCCCTCCGCCGCCAACTGCTCGTACGCCTCGGTGATCAGCCCCCGTGACACCCCGAGGTCGGCGGCGAGATCCCGGCTCGACGGCAGCCGGGTGCCGGGTGACAGCCTCCCCGTGCGCACGGCCTCACGCAGCGCCGCCTGCAGCGAACGTCCACGCGTGCGTGCGGGCGCGGAGGCGGCCGGCAGGAGCAGCTCCCAGGCGGGCGTGCCAGCCTGATTGGTCTCCGATGATGTCATGGAAATGGACCTTAAACCGGACCGCGGCGCTGCCTAGCGTCGCTGCCATGAACGCCACCACCACCCGTGGAGCCCTTCTCGCCGCCCTCGCCTGTGTCCTCGTCGGAGGGTCCTTCACCGCGAACAGCGTCCTCGGCCACTACCCGTACGCGGGCGGCCAGTTCCTGCGCTACGGCCTCGCCTGTCTGCTGCTTCTGCCGCTGGCCGGCCCGGGAGCTTCGGCGCGACTGCGGCTGCTCGGGCCCCGCCAGTGGGCCCGTCTCGCCCTGCTCTCCGCGGTCGGCATGGTCGGCTTCAACCTGGCCGTCATCGCGGCCGAGCGCTCCGCGGAACCGGCGATGCCCTGCGTCTTCGTGGGCTGCGCGCCCGTGGTGGTGGCCGTCGTCGTCCCGCTCCTGGAGGGCCGCCGTCCTCAACGCCGGGTCCTGTACGGCGCGCTGCTGGTCGCCTGTGGCGCCTTCACGGTTCAGGGGTGGGGGCGTACGGACGGCACGGGGATCGCCTTCTCGGCCTGCGCGCTGGCCGGCGAGGTCGGTTTCGCCGTGCTCGCCGTGCCCGTTCTGCGGCCCCTGGGCCCCCGGCTGCTGTCCGCCACGGTGTGCGGCCTGGCAGCGGCCGAGTCCGCGGCGGCCGGACTGCTCGCCGACGGAACGGCGTGGCTGCGGCGCCCCGACGCCACCGAGACCGCCGCGCTGCTGTGGCAGGCGGCGATCGTCACCGTAGTCGGCTTCGTGTGCTGGTACATGGGCATGCAGCGGCTCGGCGCCGAGCGCGCCACGCTGTTCTCCGGCCTCATCCCGGTCGCCGCCGCCTGCACGGCCCCGCTCGTCGAAACGGGTTCCTACGGGGCCGCACAGGCCGTCGGCAGCGCGTTGGTCGGCGGCGGAGTCGCCCTCGGATCTGGCGCGTTGAGCGTGAGGCGTGGGTCAGCGGCTGCCGTCGAGGATGACGCGGGCGACCAGCGCCGGATCGTCGTTCATGGGGCAGTGCCCGCAACCGGGCAGCCGCACCAGCCGGGCGCGGGGGACGATCTGCTTGGCGCGCACCCCCTGGCGGCGTACGAGCAGCATGTCCCTGGTGCCCCAGGCCACGGTGACCGGGATGGTGGGGATGTCGTCGGTGAACCGCACGGCGCTGCCGGCCCGCAGGGTCGCGTCGAACCCCGTCGCCTGCGCCAGGGCCAGCGTCTCGGCGACCACGGCCTCGGGTGAGCGGCGGCCCGGGCGGGCGTAGATGGTGCTGGTCAGCATGGTGCGGCCGGCCGCCGAGCGGGACAGCCGTTCCACCAGGGGCAGCGGCAGCCGCCGGGAGATGTGCCGCATCGTGACCAGCACGCCGAAGGCGTAGCGCCGCTCGGCCTCGGACCAGAACCCGGCCGGGGACAGAGCGGTCACGGACCGCGCGAGCTGCTCGCGGCCGAGCTCCAGGGCGAGCAGACCGCCGAGCGAGTTGCCCGCCACATGCGGACGGTCGAGTTCCAGCGCCTCGCAGAACGCGCCGAAGACGGCCGTCGTCGTGGACAGGTCGTAGGCGAGCCCGTCGGGCAGGGCGGGGGAGACACCGAAGCCGGGCAGATCCACGGCGATCACATCGCGCTCGGTCGCCAGGATGTCCACCACCGGGTCCCAGGCCTGCCGGTGGTGACCGATGCCGTGCAGCAGGAGCAGCGGTTCGCCGCTGCCCACGCGCGCGTAGGAGACGGTCACGGGCTGCGGGCCCCCTGGAGAGGGGACCTTGAAGGAGACGGTGGCGGGCATGGGGGTGCTCCTCGTCTGGGGCTCGCCGGCGGACGCTGTGTAGACAGCTTGTCAGCAATTGCTACCGACGGGTAGCCCCTGGTGGCGGCGGACCTCACGACGGCACCGCTTTCAACGGCCCCTGCGCACCTCCAGGTTGAACTCCGCATGCCCGAGATGCCGGAAGAGATCGAGCCACAGGGGCAGCAGCATCTCCACGCTGCGGGCCGACCGGATGCCACCCAGGTCGAGCACCCGGTGCGGCGGCCACCCGAACTCCCCGAGCATGCCCCTGACCTGCTCCTTGGCGCCCGCGTCCTCGCCACACACGAAGACCTGGTGCTCGCCCGGCACCAGCGCGGGATCGACCATCACCTTGCAATTGACCGTGTTCAGCGTCTTCACCACGCGCGCGTGCGGGAAGGCGCGCTGGATCTGCTCGCCCACGCTGTCCGACTCCACGGGAGACAGCCGCACCTCCCCTTCCTCGAACACCATCGGGTTGGAGACGTCGACGACGACCTTCCCGTCCAGATTCGCCGCCCCGGCCGCCTCCAGCGCGGCGAGCGCCACCCGCCCGCCGACGGCGACCACCACCGCCTCGGCGGACGAGGCCGCCTCCGCGAACGTGCCGGCCCGCGCCCCGGCGCCCGCACTCCGCGCCCACTCCAGGGCCACGGGATTGTCCTTCGTGCGCGAGCCCAGCGTCACCTCGTGGCCGAGCTCCGCCAGCCTGCCGCCGAGCGTGCGGCCGACGTCGCCCGTGCCCAGAACCGCGTACCGCATCGCCACCTCCGCACATCCGGCCGCCGACCGCCGACGGCCCGCGGGCCATTCTGCTCCGGGACACCGCGGATTTCTCCTGGACATGTCCGGACGCGTCGCATGGGATGGGACCGTGACCACCGACACCGAGACCGACGTCTTCGAAGAGCACCGCCCCGTCCTGCTTGGGGTCGCCTACCGCATGCTCGGGCGGGTGGCAGACGCGGAGGACGTGGTCCAGGAGGCCTGGCTGCGCTGGTCCGGCGCCGACCGGAGCGAGGTGCGCGAACCGCGCGGCTACCTGGTGCGCATCACCACCCGCCTCGCCATCGACCGGCTGCGCCAGATCAAGGCTCGCAACGAGGCGTACGTCGGTCCGTGGCTGCCCGAGCCCTATGTGACCGACTTCGGGGACACCGTCCCGGACACCGCCGAGCGGGCCGTGCTCGCCGACTCCGTCTCGCTGGCCGTCCTCGTCGTCCTGGAGTCGCTGTCACCGCTGGAGCGGGCGGTGTTCGTGCTCCGCGAGGCCTTCGGCCACCCGTACGCCGACATCGCCGTGATGCTCGACCGCGGGGAGGCGGCGGTCCGCCAGCTCGCCGGTCGGGCCCGCAAGCACGTCGAGGAGCGGCGGCCGCGCTACGAGGTGGACCCCGGCCGGCGCCGTGAGCTGACCGAACGGTTCCTCGCCGCCGCTGCGGAAGGGGACCTGGAAGGGCTCATGGCGCTGCTGGCGCCCGACGTACGGCTGGTGGGCGACAGCGGCGGCAAGTCCAGGGCACCGCTGCGGGTCCTGGAGAGCGCCGACAAGGTGGGCCGCTTCCTCGTCGGGGCCGCCCAGAAGGGTGTACCGGACCAGTCCTTCCGGTTCATGGAGCTCAACGGCGGCCTCGCGGTCGTCGTGCTGTCCGCGGGCAAGCCGGACAGCGTCTTCCAGGTGGATGTCTTCGAGGGGCGCATCCAGTCGCTCTACGTCATCCGCAATCCGGACAAGCTGCTCTCGCTGCCCTCCGCGTAGGCCACGAGGACGGTCCCGTACGAACACCGTGTGAACCCTGCGCTGCGAGCTCCCTGTGTCGCGCCCATGGGATCCAGGATTGGTCTTGACCAAGGGTTTGGGCCGCCCTATGGTCGCAGATAAGTGCAACAACCTTTAATAAACAAGGGCGCTAAAACGCCGCCGGACCACGGCGATTGCGGAGGACAGGGTGGGGACCACGCAGTTGGAATCGGTGCCGGAACCGAAGTACTGGCATCTCAAGACCGTGCTCAGCGAGGCACTGGACTCCGAGTTCTCCGTGGGCGAGATCCTGCCCAACGAACGCGACCTGGCCGCCCGCTTCGGCGTCGCGCGCGCCACGCTTCGGCAGGCCCTGGAGCAGCTCGAACTGGAAGGCAGGCTGCAGCGCCGCCGCGGTGTCGGGACGACCGTCGCCCCGCCGCGCGTGGGCGTCGCGGTCGGCACCGAGCAGCACGCCTGGCCGGGGGCCTCAGGGGACGTCTGGCAGGCCGTCGACTGCACCCCCGCGGCCCCGCCCGCGGCGGTCGCCGCCGCACTGGGGACGGGCCCGGAGGAGACCGTCTACACGGTGCGCCGCTCGCGCGTCTCCCACGGCCAGCCCGTGGCCGCGGAGCTGCTCTACGTCCCGGCGTCCTCGGTGCCGGACCTCTCGGCCATAGACGCGCCGTCCGGACCGGCACGCGCGCGTGCCGTGCTGCGCGAGCTGCAGCGCCTTGAGCTGGAGGGCCGCGAGAGCGCCGTCGAGCTCGGTTCCGCCCGCGCGGACGACGCCAAGGAACTGGACCGCCTCCCGGGGGCGCCCGTCCTCGTGGTCACCACCCGCTTCCTCGCCGACGGCCGCACCGCGGCACTCTCCGTCGCCACCTACCGCGCGGACACCTGCCGCCTGACCTTCGGTGACTCGGGCGGCGTGGAGATCCACCAGGGGCCCGAGCGCCAGGCCTCCTGAGCCCCGGCCCCGCCGGACCTGCTGTGCCCCGGAACTGCTCCGGGGCACAGCGCGTTGCGGCGCCGCCGGCTCAGCGCCGCGCCGTCACCGTGCCCTCGACCGCGAACAGTTGCTCCTCCACGTGGTCCAGGGCGAGCCGCAGCGCACCCGTTGCCACTGCCGCCTCGCCCAGCAGTGACAGGGCCACCTTCGGCGGGCGCAGGCAGTAGCGGGCCAACTCGCGGCGCAGGGGCGCAAGGACGCCGTCCAGGCCGGCCGCCCAGCCGCCGACGACGACGAGTTCCGGGTCGAGCGCCAGGACCAGGGCGGCCACGTCGTGCACGAGCCGCTGGATGAAGCGGTCGACGGCCGCGCGGGCCCGCTGGTCGCCCTCGCGGGCCTGCGCGAACACCTCGGCGACGGCCTGTTCGTCGAGCGGGTGCAGTGGTTCGTCCGTGGTGGACAGCAGCGTCTCGGGGGTCACCTCGCGGCCCAGCAGATGCAGCGCGCCGATCTCGCCGGCCGCCCCGCCGTACCCCCGGTGCAGCTGCCCGCCGATCAGCGAACCGGCCCCAGGGCTCAGCCCGGCGAGCACGAACACCACGTCGTCGGACTCGGTGGCCGCGCCCTTCCAGTGCTCGGCGACGGCCGCGGCATTGGCGTCGTTCTCGACCAGCACCGGGCACTTGAAGGACCGGCTCAGCCGCTCGCCCAGGCGCAGCCCCGTCCACTCGGGCAGCGCCGCGCACAGCCGCACCGTGCCGTCGGCCTCGACGATGCCGGGTGAGGCGACCCCCACGGCCCGCAGCGAGCCGCGTGCGACCCCGGCGCGGCGTAGCAGTTCGGCCACCGCGGTGCGCAGCCGCTCCAGGCGTTCGTCCGCCGGAGCCGTCTCGTCGACGTCCTTGGCGACCGAGCCGAGCACCCTGCCGTCCAGGTCGGCGAGGAGCGCGGCGACCCGATGCGAGCCGATGTCCAGGCCCAGCAGATGCCCCGCCTCCGCCCGGAACCGGAAGCGCCGCGCAGGCCGCCCCTGGCGTCGCACCACGCTGTCGTCGGTCGCCTTCTCGACGACGTAACCCGCCTCGATGAGGCCCTCGACGACACCCTCGACGGTCGGCCGGGACAGCCCGGTCACACGGGTGATCTCCGTCAGTGTCGCCGCGTCCGTGGCACGCAGCGCGTGCAGGACCACCGCGGAGTTGATCCTTCGCAGCAGCGAGGGATCCCCGCCGGTCAGCCGCCCCAACGTCCCGTCCTCCCAGCTCGTGCGCGTGTTGGCCGGATCGTACCGGGTCGCTCCGCCGGGTTGTGCCGCTTGGCGGTGCCGCGACGGGTCGTCTTTCGTCTGCCGCGCCGTTGTGGCTGGTCGCTCCCCCACTCTCGGCTGCGCTCGAGCGGGGGGACCCCCATCGCGGCGGAGCCGCATACGGACACTGCCCCGCGCCCCTTTGGAGCGCTCAATCAGCCCGGGGCTACGAAGCCTGACTCGTATGCGGCGATCACGGCCTGGGTGCGGTCGCGTGCACCCAGCTTTGCCAGGATGGCGCTGACGTGCGACTTCACCGTCTCGGTGCCTACGACGAGCCGGGTGGCGATCTCGGCGTTCGACAGGCCCCGGGACATCAGTCGCAGCACCTCGGCCTCCCGTTCGGTCAGGCGGGCTCGGTCCATCGCGGCGCGGGCGGCCCGGTTTCCCTCGCCGGCGCCGTATTCGGCGGCCAACTGCCGTACGGACGCCGGGAACAGCAGTGACTCGCCTTCGGCGACCAGGCGCACCGCGTGCACGATTTCGGCCGGGCGGGCCCGCTTCAGCAGGAACCCGTCGGCGCCCGCCCGCAGCGCCTCGCAGACGTAGTCGTCGTTCTCGAACGTCGTCACGACGAGGATCTTCGGCGGATCGTCGACCGTTCGCAGCACCGCGCGCGTGGCCTCGATGCCTGACACCTCACCGATTGTCAGTGCCGGCCGCTTCACTGGATCACATGGACATCGCGAAGGACCTGGCCCGGACCGGCCTGCTGTGCACCGAGGACTTTCCGACGGAGCACAGCGGGCCGCGGATCGCCGCGGGCGGACCCGGCTACCACCTCACCCCGTCAGGGACGGGCCCCTGGCCGAGTGTGGACGATCTGTACGCCTACCCGAACCCTGGGACGTGCTCAGCGCCCGGGCGGACGACCTGCGTACCTGGGAGGCGAACGGCACGGGACGCCGGGGCAACCTGGCTGTCGCCGACCGCAACACCGAGGAGGAGCCCGGACTCCTCCTCATGGTCACTGAGACAGACCCGCCCTGACCCGCAGCCTCCCGAACTCCTCGGCCATCGCCTCCACCGTCCAGTGTGCATTCAGCCCGCTCGGATTAGGCAGCACCCACACCCGTGTCTCCCCGAACGTCCGCTCCTGCGGCCCCACTTGGGCCCTACGGTCGTCGAACGCCGCCCGGTACGCCATGACTCCCGCCACCGCCAGCCAGCGCGGCCGCAGCCGTGCCACCTTCAGCGCCAGCAGCCGCCCGCCCTCGCGATACTCCTGCGGGCCGAGCTCGTCGGCCCGCGCCGTCGCCCTGGCCACGACGTTCGTGATGCCCAGCCCGTACGACGGCAACTCGCTCTGCTCCGACGGCTTCAGGAGCCGGGGCGTGAAGCCCGACCGGTGCAGCACCGGCCAGAAGCGGTTGCCGGGACGGGCGAAGTGATGTCCCGTCGCAGCCGTCATCAGGCCAGGGTTGATGCCGCAAAAGAGTACAGAAAGGCCGTCCGCGACCACGTCCTGGACGAGGCGGTCGCGGGCGGCCTCCAGTTCCGTCGCGGTGAAGCGGGTCAGAGGATCGCCCCCGGCGTGTAGCCCGCGGCCTCCGGGTGCTGCTTGACGATCTCCTCGACACGGCCGACGACCACGGAGACCTGGTCGGCGGCGGCGCCCGTGAAGGACAGCTTGTCGGCCATCAGCGCATCCAGCTGGGCGCGGTCGAGCGGGATGCGCTCGTCGGCGGCCAGCTTGTCCAGGAGCTCGTTGCGCTCGGCGCCCTGCTCGCGCATCGCGAGGGCGGAGGCGACGGCGTTCTCCTTGATGGCCTCGTGCGCCAGCTCACGGCCGACGCCCGCGCGCACCGCACCCATCAGCACCTTGGTCGTGGCCAGGAACGGAAGGTAGCGGTCCAGCTCACGGGCTACGACCGCCGGGAACGCGCCGAACTCGTCCAGCACCGTCAGGAACGTCTCCAGCAGACCGTCCAGCGCGAAGAACGCGTCCGGCAGCGCGACCCGGCGCACCACCGAGCAGGACACGTCACCCTCGTTCCACTGGTCGCCGGCCAGCTCGCCGGTCATCGACGCGTAGCCGCGCAGGATGACCATCAGGCCGTTGACGCGCTCGCAGGAGCGGGTGTTCATCTTGTGCGGCATCGCCGAGGAGCCGACCTGGCCGGGCTTGAAGCCCTCGGTCACCAGCTCGTGCCCGGCCATCAGACGGATCGTCTTGGCCAGCGAGGAGGGAGCCGCCGCCAGCTGCACCAGCGCGGTCACGACCTCGTAGTCCAGCGACCGCGGGTAGACCTGGCCCACCGAGGTGAACGCCTGCGAGAAGCCCAGGTGCTGGGCGATCCGGTTCTCCAGGTCGGCCAGCTTGCCCGCGTCGCCTCCCAGCAGGTCCAGCATGTCCTGGGCCGTACCGACCGGGCCCTTGATGCCGCGCAGCGGGTAGCGGCCGAGGAGCTCCTCGACCCGGCTGTGGGCGACGAGCAGCTCGTCGGCGGCGGTCGCGAAGCGCTTGCCGAGGGTGGTGGCCTGTGCCGCCACATTGTGGGAGCGGCCGGCCATGACCAGTTCGCCGTACTCGCCCGCCAGCTTGCCGAGCCGCGCCAGGACCGCCACCGTGCGGTCGCGCATCAGCTCCAGCGAGAGCCGGATCTGCAGCTGCTCCACGTTCTCGGTGAGGTCGCGGGAGGTCATGCCCTTGTGCACGTGCTCGTGCCCCGCGAGGTCGTTGAACTCCTCGATCCGCGCCTTCACGTCGTGCCGGGTGACCTTCTCGCGCTCGGCGATCGAGGCCAGGTCGACGGTGTCGAGGACACGCTCGTAGTCGGCGATCGCCGCGTCCGGCACCTCGATGCCGAGGTCCTTCTGAGCCTTGAGCACGGCGAGCCAGAGCTGCCGCTCCAGCTTCACCTTCTGCTCGGGCGACCAGAGCGTGGCGAGCTCGGCGGAGGCGTAGCGTCCGGCGAGGACGTTCGGGATGCGGGGCTTGGCGGGCGCAGAAGTCACGTGTCCAGATTCTACTGGCGGTTTGTGCAGGCCGGCGCCACGGGTGCCTTCGGCGGAACCTACGAGACCTGTGTCACGCGGGCTGGTCGGCTGAGCCGGGAGCGGGGGTCCGGGGGCGGGACCTTACGCCGCCGGGCCCTCGTACGGCAGGAGTTCCGGGCGCTTGGCCGGTCGGCCGTCCCCGGACGGTGTGACACCCATGGCCGCCGAGCTTCTCAGAGGCCTCTGCCTGCGCGTCTCGTCGCAGGCAGAGGCCTGTCACGCGACGTCCTCTCCTGAGGGTCGTCAGGCGTGGATGTACTGGTCGGCCCAGGCGCTGATGATGTGGGCGGCTCGCTGCGCCTGCCCTCGTGCGGTCAGGAGGTGGTCTGCTCCTTCGAGCGAGACGAAGCTTCGCGGGTGCTGAGCCTTGAGGAAGATCTCCCCGGCGTCGGCGATATCGACGGTGTCGTCGGTGGGCGAGTGCATCACGAGCAGTGGCCGGTCCAACTCACGGACCTGGTCGTGCAGACGGGCACGGCGGACGTCCTCGACGAAGGCCCGCTTGAGGACCAGGGTCCGCCCGCCGACGAACCACTCGTGCTGCCCGTCACTGAGCACGCGATCCACGACCGCGTCGTACTGGTGCTCCACGTGGCTGGGGTCGGCGGGCGCCCCGATCGTGGCGACCGCGCGGACGCCGGTCGCCTTGGCCGCCGCGGCGATGGCGGCGGCGCCTCCCCACGAGTGACCCACCAGCAGACCCGCGGGAGTCCCCCGCTCTGCCATCAGGTTTGCAGCTCGGACGGTGTCCTGGATCTTGACGGTGAAGGAGCCGTCCCCCCAGTCGCCGTCGGAATCGCCGATCCCGAGGTTGTCGTAGCGCAGCATGCCGATCCCCTCGCGGGCCAACTGCCTGCTGACCCGCGAGGCGGCCGGCGAGTCCTTGCCGAGCGTGAATCCGTGGACGAAGATCCCCCAGCCCCGGACCTGGCCCTCCGGCAGGTCGATCGACCCGGCCAGCTCGGGGCCGACGACACTCTGGAATCTCACTTCTTCGGGCATGTTGCGATCACTCCGGCCGGCTGTTCGCGGAGGTCGGCGTGGAGACGAGCAGTTCGGTGATCTCCTTGGCAAGGTGCGGGCCGAGCTCGCCCCAGCCGTCCTTGTAGCCGTAGACGCCGGCCAGGGTGCGGGCCTCGTAGTCGCCGTTCATGATCTCGATGTCGTTGGCGGTGATGAGCGCCGGGTGGGCAACCCCGACGGCCGCCGAGACCTTGGTCAGCTCCTTGCGCAGGGTGCGCAGGTAGACAGCGGCCCGGGTGGCCTTCGAGGCCGGGTCGAGGCCGCGGGCCAGCCACTGGTTCTGGGTGGCGATGCCGGTGGGGCACTTGTCCGTGTGGCACTTCTGCGACTGGATGCAGCCGATGGACAGCATCGCCTCACGGGCCACGTTGACCATGTCGGCGCCCAGGGCGAAGGCGACCGCGGCGTTCTCGGGCAGGCCGAGCTTGCCGGAGCCGATGAAGGTCAGGTCGTCGGCCAGACCCAGCTCGGCGAAGGCGCCGTAGACCCGGGAGAAGCCCATCCGGAACGGCAGCGACACCGAGTCGGTGAAGATCAGGGGCGCCGCCCCGGTGCCGCCCTCGCCGCCGTCGACGGTCACGAAGTCGACACCACGATCCCCACGCGCCATCAGCGTGGCCAGCTCCTGCCAGAAGCCCATCTCTCCGACCGCGCTCTTGATCCCGACCGGCAGACCGGTCTCGGTGGCGAGCAGCTCGACGAAGTCGAGCATCGAGTCGACGTCGCTGAACGCGGTGTGCCGCGACGGGGAGGCGCAGTCCTTGCCGATGGGGATGCCGCGGATCCGGGCGATCTCCGGGGTCACCTTCGCGCCCGGCAGCATCCCGCCCAGCCCCGGCTTGGCGCCCTGGGAGAGCTTGATCTCGATTGCCTTGACGGGGGCGCTCGCGACCACGTCCTTGAGCTTGTCGAGGTTGAAGCTGCCGTCCTCGTTGCGGCAGCCGAAGTACGCCGTACCGATCTGAAGGACGAGGTCGCCGCCGTTGCGGTGGTACGGAGACAGCCAGCCCTCGCCCGTGTTGTGCATCGTGCCCGCCAGTGCCGCCCCCTTGTTGAGCGCCGTGATGGCAGCGCCTGAGAGCGAGCCGAAGCTCATCGCCGAGATGTTCACCACGCTCGCCGGCCGGAACGCCTTGGCGCGCCCCCGCGGCCCGCCCAGCACCTTGGCCGAGGGCAGTGGAGCGAGCGGGTCGTGCACATCGGGCAGCGTGCCGGCGAACGTGCGCTGCTTCAGGTAGGCGTGCCCCTGCACATGCTCGACGTCGACGTCGGTCCCGAATCCGAAGTAGTTGTTCTCCTCCTTCGCCGACGCGTAGATCCAGGACCGCTGGTCACGACTGAACGGCCGCTCCTCCTCGTTGGAGGTCACGATGTACTGCCGCAGCTCCGGTCCGATCGTCTCCAACAGGTACCGGGCGTGCCCGATCACCGGGAAGTTCCGCAGCAGCGCGTGCCGCTTCTGGACAAGGTCGCGGGCTGCCACCAGCGCCACTGCTGTTGCGGCGATGGCGCCGATCCTCCGGGCCTGCATGAAGATTCCTCCTCGAGGCACGGCTCCATCGCCATGCGGTGGAGCCCGCTTGTGTCGCATCGGGTGCCGGACGGCGCACACGGTCAAGGGCGCGCCAGCGCCATCCAAGAAAGGCGAACCGACTCTAGAAGGCCACACGAATATGCACAGCGACGGCGATCACACCACCCGAACGACCGGCCCAGGGCTCGCCCGCACACAAGCGCCGGACATCAGCCTGCTGTTCGACCTCGCCGGTTCCTCTGACCTGCTGATCTTGGTTCGTTCCCGAGACAGCGGGACGGCCGTTCTCCACGCTTCGAGGTGTCGAGCAACGTCGCGTGAGATTCCAGCCCACGCAGGCTCCGAGGACGCCCGCCCCGATGACAGCAACACGTTCAGGCGGCTTCACAGACCCGATCCCCACGAAAGCCTCCCCGGAGCATGGGTGAACTGCCGTTTCCGCTATGCAAGTACCGGTGACCGCATGCTGATGTCCCATGTCTCCAGGTGATCAAGGGGAGGCGTCGGCCGTTGCCGGTCCGTCACCCCGCTCTTCAGCCCGATGACCCCGTTCGTCACACTGACGCCGTGCCTCGAACAGCCACCGCCACCTCGTCCCGGCAGGTCCGCCGCCTCACCACGATGGCGTACTTCGGCCCGCCGGTGATCGTCGGGCTGTCGTTGCTGGCCGCCAACCCGGACTGGAGCGGGCTCGGACTGGTGCTCGGGACCTTCGCGCTGATCGCGACTCTCTCACTGATGATCATCGCGGCGCCGAACGGGTGGTTGATCGTCGGCGGGGTGATCGTGGGGATCGCCGCGCTGTCCGGACCGGGGCCGGTGCTGCAAGCGGAGGTGATGGCGCACCAAGGGCAGCGGGTGGAGGTGCGAGTCACCTCGGTGCAGGCGTATCAGGGCAGGCACGGGCCGGAGTACACCTGCCGTCTGGGGCGGGTGGACGGCAAGCCGCTCAACCACGCCGAGCTGGGCAACGACTCCTGCGACGGACCGATGGAAGTCGGGCAGACCGAGGACGTGCTCGTCGACCCGCACGGCTGGACGGCGCCGGAGCCGGCCGAGACGGACTACAGCGGGGTCGACATCGCCGCGTGGGCCTTGCCGGTGGTGCTGGTGCTCTTCGAGCTGCTGGTCTGGCTGTCCCGGCGGGTCGGGCTGCACCGGTTCGAGGGCCGATGACGACGGCCGGTTCCAGGAAGAACGTGGCCTGGCCCCCGCACGTGGTGCGGCGGCTCGCCCGCATAGCCGCGCTCGCCCCGCTGCTGATGGTGGGCATCGGCGTGCTCGGCACCAGCCCGGACTGGTTTCCGGCGGCGCTGATCCTCGGTCTGCTGACCGTGGCGCTCGCGATCGCGGTGCTGATGGCGACCGCGACCAGGAGGTGGGTGTTCTTCGCCGGACTGATCATCCAACTGGCCGTCGTGCTCGGTTCCGGGCTGGTCTTCCAGTCCGCGCTGATGCAGAGCCAGGGGCGGCGTACTGAGGTGCGGATCACCTCGGCGTACACCACCGAGGGCAAGACCGGCCCGATCTACCACTGCAGGCTGAAGCGGACCGACGGCAGGCCGATGGCCCACGCCGACATCGTCGGCATGGGCTGCAACGGCACGGAGGACGCCGGCACCACCGAGGACCTGCTGGCGGACCCGAGCGGCTGGCTGGCCCCGCAGCCCGCCGATGCCGACTTCAGCAACCTCCCCGTCGGCGTCGTGGGAGTCGGCGTCGCGTTCGGGTTGTGGGAGCTGACCGTCTGGCGGACTCGCCGGATCGGCCTGCGCGAGGCCGCGGCGAACCCGACGGCGCCCGGTCGACCGAGGGACAGGCCGAGCGCCGACAACCGGAGCAAGAAGAAGCGCAAGCGGCGCTGAGCGCTCCGCGGGATGTGCGGCGATGGGCCGCCGACCGTCCGCGGCCCAGTCGTGGCTGGTCGCGCAGTGCCCCGCGCCCCTCTGGGCGCAGCTCAGCCAGAACTACCCAGCTGCAAAACGGCCGGTATTGCAGCTAGGACCCCACCCGTCGCCAGTCCGTCACAGGGCCGGGGTTTGCGTGGTCCGCAGGGGTGACCCAGAAGGCTTTGCCCAGCTCAGCGCTGAAGTGGGCGCCTGTCCGTCCGTCCCCCGAGGAGCGGCCCGTCAGGCGGCGGCCGATCCACGGCAGCAGGTGCTGCCGGGCGAAGCGGACGTCCGCCACCCGTCGCGCGGCCCAGCCCGGAGGCGGGGTCGCCGCCATGGGCGTGTGCCACTCGGCGTCCTCGGGGTCGTAGCCGAGCGTCTGCCAGACCGCCTCGGCGACCCTGCGGTGCCCCTCCGCGGTCAGGTGCAGCCGGTCGACGTCCCACATGCGCGGGTCGGAGAGCGAAGCAGCCCCGTACAGGTCGACGACCACCGCGCCGTGCTGCGCGGCGAGCTCGTCGACCGTGGCGAACAGTTCCTCCATGCGTGGCCGGAAACGGTCCAGGACCGGTCCCTGGCGACCGGGGCTGTGCATCAGCACCAGCTGCTTGCAGGCCGGGGCCAGCCGCTCCACGGCCTCGGTGAGCAGCCCCCGTACCCGCCCCATGTCGCACTTGGGCCGCAGGGTGTCGTTGAGGCCGCCCACCAGCGTGATCACATCGGGCTGCATGGCGGCCGCCACGTCGACCTGCTCGTCGACGATCTGCCCGATCAGCTTGCCGCGCACCGCGAGGTTGGCGTACCGGAAGCCGGGGGTGACGGCCGCCATCCGGCCGGCGAGGAGATCGGCCCAGCCCCGGTAGGAGCCGTCCGGCAGCAGGTCCGACATGCCCTCGGTGAAGGAGTCGCCGACCGCGACCAGGCTGGTGTGTATGTGGTTCTTCTGCATGGCGGAAGAAATGGTATCCCGCGTCCATACCCGTCGGTCGGTCGGCCCTGCTCACTCGGACCGGCGGCTCAGGCCCGCTGGCCGAACAGCTCCTGCAGCACGTCCTCCATGGTCACAAGCCCGGCCAGCCGGCCGTCGCTGCCGAGCACGGCCGCCAGGTGTGTGCGGCTGCCGCGCATCGCGGTCAGCACGTCGTCCAGCGGTGTGCCCTCCCGTACGCGTGCGATGGGCCGCATGTCCCGTACCCGGAACGGCACATCCCGCGGAGAGGCGTCCAGCGCGTCCTTGACGTGCAGATAGCCCACGATGCGACGGCCCTCGTCCACCACCGGGAAGCGGGAGAAGCCCGACTGGGCCGACAGCCGCTCCAGCTCCTCCGGGGTGACGCCCACGCGCGCGTAGACGACGCTTTCCAGTGGGAGCACCACGTCGCGCACCGGACGGCGGCCCAGTTCCAGCGCGTCGTGCAGCCGCTCCAGCGCGCGGTCGTCGATCAGGCCCGCCTCGCCCGAGTCCCGCACGATCCGGGCCAGCTCGGCATCCGAGAAGGTGGCCGCGACCTCGTTCTTGGTCTCCACCCGCAACAGCTTCAGCAGGGTGTTGGCGAAGGCGTTGATCGCGAAGATCACCGGGCGCAGCGCCCGCGCCAGGGCGACCAGCGGCGGACCGAGCAGCAGCGCGCTGCGCACCGGCTCGGCGAGCGCGATGTTCTTCGGCACCATCTCGCCGAGCAGCATGTGCAGATACGTCGCCAGGGTCAGCGCGATCACGAAGGACACCGCGTGCCCCGCGGACTCGGGCACGCCCATGGCGTGGAACACCGGCTCCAGCAGATGCGCGATGGCCGGTTCCGCGACCACACCCAGGACCAGCGTGCACAGCGTGATGCCCAGCTGCGCGGCCGCCATCAGCGCGGACACGTGCTCCAGGCCCCACAGCACGCTCTTGGCCCGCCGGTCGCCCTCCGCGTCTCCTTCCACATACTGCTCGATCTGCGAACGCCGTACGGAGATCAGCGCGAACTCGGCGCCGACGAAGAAGGCGTTGACGACCAGGGTCGCAAGGCCGATCAGCAGTTGTACGGCGGTCACTTCGTGGCCTCCCGGTTCGTCGTACCGTCCGCCTCGTCCTCAAAGGGCGCGTGCATCAGCACCCGCGCGGCCCTGCGCCCCGAGGCGTCCACCACGTCGAGCCGCCATCCGGAGACCTCGACGAAGTCGCCCACGGCCGGGATGTGGCCGAGCTCCGTCGCGACGAGGCCGGCCAGCGTCTCGTACGGTCCCTCCGGCGCCCTGAGGCCGACGCGCACGAGCTGGTCCACCCGGGCCGAGCCGTCGGCCGAGTACAGCGCGCGGCCCGCGTCGTCGCTGCCCGCGGGGGCCAGGTCGGGCGTCTCGTGCGGGTCGTGCTCGTCCCGCACCTCGCCGACGACCTCCTCGACGATGTCCTCCAGGGTGGCCACGCCCGCCGTGCCGCCGTACTCGTCGATGACGACGGCCATGGTGCGCTTGCCGGACAGCCGGTCCAGCAGCCGGTCGACGGTGAGGGTCTCGGGGACGAGGAGCGGCTCACGCATCAGTTCGGAGACCCGGGTATGGGTGCGGCGGTGGGCAGGTATCGCCAGGACGTCCTTGATGTGCGCGGTGCCCACGACCGAGTCGAGGCTGCCGCGGTAGACCGGGAAGCGGGACAGCCCGGTCGCCCGGGTCGCGTTCGCCACGTCCTCGCAGGTGGCCTGGACTTCGAGGGCGATGACCTGGACGCGCGGCGTCATCACGTTCTCCGCGGTCAGGTCGGCGAGGTTCAGGGTCCGTACGAACAGCTCCGCGGTGTCCGCCTCCAGGGCGCCCTCCTTGGCGGAGTGCCGGGCCAGCGCGGCCAGCTCCTTGGGGCCGCGCGCCGAGGCCAGTTCCTCGGTGGGCTCCAGGCCCATGCGGCGCACCACGCGGTTCGCCGTGTTGTTGAGGTGGCTGATGAAGGGGCGGAAGACCGCGCTGAACAGGCGCTGCGCATTGCCCACGCGCTTGGCCACGGCCAGCGGCGAGGAGATCGCCCAGTTCTTGGGCACCAGTTCGCCGACGACCATCAGGAAGACGGTCGACAGGGCCGTGCCCAGCACCAGGGCGAGCGAGCTCGCCGCCGACCCCGAGATGCCGAGGGCCTCCAGCGGGCCCGCGATCAGCTTGGCGATCGACGGTTCGGCGAGCATGCCGACGACCAGGTTGGTGACGGTGATGCCGAGCTGCGCGCCGGAGAGCTGGAAGGTCAGGCTCCGGACGGCCTTGAGGGCGCCCGCCGCACCCCGCTCGCCGCGTTCCGCGGCCCGTTCGAGCTCGGCCCGCTCGACCGTGGTCAGCGAGAACTCGGCCGCGACGAAGGCGCCGCAGGCGAGCGAGAGCAGGATCGCCACCAGCAGGAGGAGCACTTCGGTCATCGGGTCACCTCCGTCCCATCGTCGGACAGGGGCGGGAGGAACGCGCGATGTCGTGTACTGCGCGCACTACTGGGAGGCTCGCCCATGGGCGGACGCTCACACCTTTCATCGAAGGGCCGGAAAGGATCCGGATACGGTCCTCCAATGGTAAAGGACAGGCAAAGGTGATCAGGGTGTGAGGTGCTTCACCCACCTCCGCCAGTGCTCCTCGGGCGTGTACCCGGCCGCCCGCCAGGCATGCTGCCCGCTCTCGTTGCGCACCAGCACCATCGCGTCCCCGCGCCGTCCCCCGAGCCGTACGAACCGTTCCTCGGCCGCGGCCAGCAGCGCCGACCCGATGCCCTGGCGACGGCGGTCCGGGTGCACCGCGAGCCGGTACAGATGGCAGCGCCAGCCGTCGAAGCCCGCGATCACCGTGCCGACGAGTTCGCCGCCCTGCTCGGCCAGGATCAGCGCCTCGGGATCCCGGGCGACCAGCCGCTCCACGCCGTCCCGGTCGTCGCTGATGCTCGTGCCTTCGGCGGCCACTTTCCAGAAGGCGAGAACGGTGTCGAGGTCCGCGGCCGAAGCGGCCCGTATGCGCAGATCGGTCATACGGAGATCCCAGCACGCCCGCCCGTTCCGGACCCGGAATTCCAGCATCCGGACGGACCGGGCGGTCAGCTGACGCCCAGCTCCGCGACGACCGGCGCGAACGCCTCCATGTACGGCTCCAGGACCGCCGGATACGTGAAGCCGTACCGCTCGCGCGGGGCCGGCACCTGGGCGACGATCCGGTCCACGGTGCCGACCAGCAGGATCGGCAACTCCAGTGCGCCCTCCACGACAGCTCCGGGCACCCGGTCCACCGGCGGCCGGTTCCTTGCGGCCCTCGGCCGGCCGCCGGTAGCGCCCCACGCTCTCTGCTTCGAGGCGGCCCCCGGTCAGGGTGTCCGTCGTGGCCACCGCGCGGGCGAGCAGCGTGGGAATCCAGAAGGCCGCGTTGAGCACGGGCGTGCCCAGCCGCGGCGGCACCTGGTCACTCCTCGGCGGGCGCGGGGTCGAGCAGGTTGACCCCGAAACGGAACGGACGCGGCATGAACTCTCCTCACCGACAAGGGACTTGAGCCTCGGCCGTGATTCCGTCACTCGTGTGCGATGGCCGCAAGTACGTTCATGCGGGAGGCGCGCAACGCGGGCAGCAGTGCCGCCACGATGCCCACCGCCGCGGAGCCGATCACCACCGCGACGATCGTGGTCCACGGGATCGCGAGCGCCTTCATGCCCTGCAGCGCCAGCACCCGCTGGGTGCACACGCCCCACACCAGACCGAGCGCGAGCCCGAGGACCGCGCCGAACACCGCGATGACCACCGACTCCAGCCGGATCATCCGGCGCAGCTGCCTCCGGGCGAGCCCGATGGCCCGCAGCAGCCCGATCTCCCGGGTCCGCTCCACCACCGACAGGGCGAGGGTGTTGACCACACCGAGCACCGCGATGATGATCGCCAGCCCCAGCAGCGCGTACACGAGGTAGAGCAGCACGGCGATCTGGTCGTGCACCAGCTTCTTGTAGTCGGCCTCGTCGCGGACCTGGACCTGCGGATACGGCTTGAGCGTGTGCTCCAGGCTCTTGCGCAGCTGGTCGGCGCTCGTGCCGGAGGCCTTGTTGACGTACAGCGCGGAGTCCTGCCCGCCGGGTACGTACTTCTCGACCGTCGCGATCCCGAAGAACAGCCCGCCCTGCATGCCGAAGCCCTCGGCCTGGTCCTGGTCGGTGAGGGCCCCGACCTTCAGCTCGGTCCTGTGGCCGGCCGGGAACTCGACGGGGATGGTGCTGCCGATCGTGACGTCGTGCTTCTTCGCGAACTTGACGTCCATGCCGATGCTGCCGCCCGCCAGCGCCGCCGCCGTGTTCCCGGCCGCGTACGTCACGTGTGCGACGTCGTCGACTCTGCCGTCGTAGCCCGCGGCAGTGGTCTCGATGCGCCTGCCGTCCGGGAGACGCACGGCCACCGGTGCGAACCGCTGCCGTACGACGAGGCCGACGCCCTGCGTGGCGCGGACCCTGTCGGTGACTTCCTTGTTGAAGGGCACGAAGTTGGTGTTCTGGACGATGAAGTCGGCGCCCAGCGTCTTGTCGATCTGCTGGTCGAAGGACTTCGACATGGAGGCGCTGGCCACGGACATACCCCCGACCAGCGCGAGGCCCACCATGAGTGCGGCCGCGGTGGCCCCGGTACGGCGGGGGTTGCGCAGGGCGTTGCGCTGGCTCATGCGGCCGACCGAGCCGAACAGGGCGGGGAAGGCCGCGCCCAGCACCCGGATGACGGGGCGGACCAGCAGCGGGCCCGCGATCACCGTCGCGATCAGGGTCAGGACGACGCCGAGCCCCAGCAGCGAGGCCGACGAGGCGGTCTTCGTCGCCGTGGCGCAGCCGACCAGGGCCGCCGCGCCGAGCGCTCCCACGACCGAGCCGACGACCGCCCGCGTCCTGAGCGGCTTGCCGATCCCGGCGATCTCGGCGTCCGCGAGCGCGGCCATCGGGGAGACGGTCGCCGCGCGCCGGGCCGGCAGATACGCGGCCACGAAGGTGACGCCGACGCCCACGACGTACGCCGCCACCGGGGTGCCCCACCCCACGACCATCTCCGTGGTCTTGAGGTTCATCCCGAACACGCTCATCAGCTTGATCAGCCCGGCCGCGAGCCCGATGCCCGCCGCCAGGCCCAGCGTCGAGCCGACCAGGCCGAGCAGGATCGCCTCGGTGAGGACGGACCGCCGCACCTGCCGCCGGTCGGCGCCGAGGGCCCGCAGCAGGCCCAGCTCCCGGGTGCGCTGGGCGATCAGCATGGAGAAGGTGTTGACGATCAGGAAGATGCCGACCAGGACGGCGATCCCGGCGAAGCCGAGCATCACGTACTTGATGACGTCGAGGAAGCCGCCGAGGTCCGAGGCGGCCGACTTGGCCTGCTCGTCGGCGGTCTTCACGTCGTAGGTGCCGGTGTCGACAACGGCCGCGATCCGGCTCTTCAGCTGGGCGTCGCTCACGCCCTTCGCCGCGTTCGCCTGGACGCTGGTGGCCCTGTCCGCCGAGCCGAGCAGCTGGGCCGCAGCCGTCTTCGGGTCGAGGAAGACCAGGGCCGCGCCCGGGTTGGTCGTGGTGAAGGTCGCGATCCCGACGACCCTGACCTTGAAGGTGCCCGGCTGGGCGAGCACGGTCAGGGTGTCGCCGATCCTCACATGCTTATTGTCGGCGGTGTCGGCGTCCAGGAGCGCCTCGCCGCCGCCCTGCGGGGCGTGGCCCGAGGTCAGTTTCACCGGGCTGCGGTCGGTGAGGTACCAGTCGGAGGCGATGGTGGGCGCCCCGGTGGTGGGGCCGACCGACTTGTTCCTGCTGTCGACGACGGTGATGTTCTGGACGCTGACATCCGCGTGGGAAGAGGCGACCCCGTCGACCTTCGCGACCCGCGCCGCCAGCGAGGCGGGCACCGTCTCGGTCGCGCCCGTCGGCACCCGGGACTTGAGGCCCTGCTTCGGCTCCACGGTCACATCGGCGGAGGTGGAGTGGAAGAGCCGGTCGAAGGTGCGGGTGACCGTGTCGGAGAAGATCAGACTGCCCGCGACGAACGCCACGGACAGGATGATCGCCAGCGCGGAGAGCAGCAGCCGTCCCTTGTGTGCGAGGAAACTGCGGAGCGTCGCCTTGAGCACGGTGTCAGTCCTCCTCGGCGGCAGCGGCGCTCTCGTCGAACTGGCTGCGGATCACGTCGAATCGCTTCATTCGTTCGAGCACGGCCTCCGCCGTGGGCCGCTCCATCTCGTCGACGATCCGTCCGTCCCCGAGGAAGAGCACCAGGTCGGAGTGGGCGGCGGCGCCCGGGTCGTGGGTCACCATGACGACGGTCTGGCCGAGGCTGTCGACGGCCTCGCGCAGGAAGGCGAGCACCTCGAGCCCGGCCCGCGAGTCGAGGTTGCCGGTCGGCTCGTCCGCGAAGATCAGCTCCGGCCGGGACGCCAGCGCCCGCGCGCACGCCACCCGCTGCTGCTGACCGCCGGACAGCTGTGACGGCCGGTGCTTCAGCCGGTCCCGCAGCCCGAGGGTGTCGATGACCTGGTCCAGCCACTTCTCGTCGGGCTTCTTGCCCGCGATGTCCATGGGCAGGGTGATGTTCTCGGCCGCGTTCAACGTCGGGATGAGGTTGAAGGACTGGAACATGAACCCGATCCGGTCCCGGCGCAGCCGGGTCAGCTCGCGCTCCTTCAGCCCCGTGATCTCCGTGTCGCCGAGCCACACCTGGCCGGCCGACACCGAATCGAGCCCCGCCAGGCAGTGCATCAACGTGGACTTCCCGGAGCCCGACGGCCCCATCACCGCGGTGAAGCGGCCGCGCGCGATGTCCACGTCCACCGAGTCCAGGGCGAGCACGGTCGTCTCGCCCGAGCCGTACGCCTTGGTCAGACCGCGGGCGCGGGCCGCAATCCCGTCGGCCGGTGCATGGCCCGGGGCGTGCTCCGCAGCTGCTGTGGACAACGCTGCCTCCTCGCTCGCATGGAGTGTCGACTCCTTCGTCCAGGCCGAGAGTAGTGTGATCCCGCCCACACCGGATATCCGCCGAAGGTCCCGGGTGGTCTCCACCGCAGATCGGGTCCCGGATTCCGATGTAAGGGGCATGCTCCACCCGCAGGAGGAGCTCTTGTCGTGCTAGCACTTCGGCGCTAGCTTCGAAGTATGGCGAAGACCCAGCTGAACGTGAGAGTGGACGAGGGCACGGCCCGTGCCGCTCGCGAACGCGCTCTGGCCCGCGGCATGAGCGTCAACCGCTACATCGAGGAACTCGTGAGACAGGACACCGGGGAGGTCGGCCAGACGTTCGTCGAGGCCGCCGCCGACTTCATGAAGCAGTACGAGGCGGTTTTCGCCGATGAGTTCGCCGGCGAGGACGACAACACGCGCGAAGGTCGCCGCTGATCCCTTGAGCAACCTCAGCATCGATCTCGCCTGGCTTCTCATGCTCGCCGAACAGAAGACGCCCGGAGACCCCCAGGTCACCGACTGGGGTGCCCTCGTCGCGGCCGTTGCGCGCCACGAGGCCGAGATATTCGACGTCCCCGTCTACGACAACCCGCACGCACGCGCGGCGGCCCTGCTCCAACTCCTCATCCACATCCCCGCATTGGAGCGCTCGAACGCCCTGTTCGCCTCGGCCGTCGCGTACGCCTACCTCGTCGCCAGCGGCCTCAGGGTCACCACTTCGCCGGTGCAGGTGCGCGACCTCGCCCGCCTGGTCAAGAGGGGCAACGCCACGGTGTACGACATCGCGGCGGAGCTGCGCGGCTGGACCATGTGAGCAGGGCGTTTCACGTGGCCGCCCCGCCGGGCTCCGGCCGCCACGCCGTGCCCAGCACGCAGTACGAGGTGGGCAGCCTCGGCCCCTTCTGAGGCATCAGCATCCGCCGGTAGGGGCCGAGTTCGAACCCGGCCTCGCGCAGCGCGGCGATCGGGTCGCGGGCCAGATGGCAGCCGCCGTTGAGGGGCGGCCACAGCGTGCGGTCCAGGGCGCGCTGGGTGAAGGTCATCGCCGGTCCGCCGCCGCGGCCGTGCTCGAAGAACCGCACCACGCCGCCGGGCCGCAGCACCCGCCGTATCTCCCCGAGCGCCCGCGGCACGTCCCGCACACTGCACAGCACCAGCGAGAGCACCACCGCGTCGAAGGCCTCGCTCTTGACGGGCAGTGCCTCCGCGGCACCGGGAGCGACATCCACCGGCACCTCGCAGCGGCGGGCGGCGTCGAGCGCCAACTGCCGCAGCCGGCGCTCCGGTTCGATCGCCACGACCTCCGAGACGGTCCTCGGATAGTGCGCGAAGTTCAGCCCGTTGCCCGCGCCGATCTCGATCACCCGCCCGGACAGTCCGGACAGGAGCCGCTCGCGGACGCCGCCCATACCCATCCGGGTCTCGGCGGTCACACTGATCCGGGCGTAGTACCGGGCGAACAGCGGATGGTGCACGGGATCCCGCGCCGGCTTGGCGGCGCCGGGGGACCGTAGCGGCATGAGGACCTCCTCGGCAGGACGGGCCTACCGCGATTCTCCCCCGTACGGGCCCCGCGCACCCACCGGTTCAAGCGCGGCTCACGAGACGAAGGCACGCACCTGCTCGTACACGCCGTGGTCATTGTTCATGTCGGTGTGCGAGATGCAGCCGGCGTCGACATTGGTCGCGCCGCTCAGGAGCGCCGAGCTGTTCGGGACGACCGCGGCGTCGCAGTCCGACCAGTAGCTCGCGTACGACACGGCGCCCGGTGTCTCGTCGCCCGAGTTCAGCGCGGTCAGGTACGAGCTGCCGGTCTGCATCTCCTTGCAGGACGTGTACAGCCACGCGCACCACGAGGCGACGGACGTGCCGTGGTTCACCCCGGCGACCGAGACGAAGTCGTCGACGTACGCCGTTCCGCCGAGGTTCTTCAGGTAGTAACGGGAGCTGAGCACGCCCATCGAGTGGGCGACGATGTCGACCTTGGACGCACCGGTCTTCGCCAGCACGTCCTTGACCTCGGTGGCCAGCTGCTGCGCGGTGGTGGCATTGGACTGCCCCCAGTCGTACGACCACGCGTACAGCTCGGAGGACGAGTAGCCGTCCGCCTCGAAGTCCGCGACCCAGTCGTTCCAGCTGCTCGCGTCACCGCTGAGGCCGTGCACGAACACGATCGGGTCGTGCGCCGCCGCCCGAGCGGGGGCGGCGGAGAGGGAGAGGGAGAGCAGGAGCGATGCGACCACGGCCGAGAATGCCGTGGCGATACGACGCTTGTGGCGCTGCATGGTGCCTCCTGACGGGGTGGGGTCGCCAGGAGTGTCGACTCGGGTCTACGCGCGACGCATCGGCGAAATCGCCGGTCTTTACGGTTCAATTAACTCGCCAGTAACGTCAGTTGAGTGGTGACTCCGGTGAACCCCCCTCCCCTTGACCGCACTTCGCCACCGCGGCGCACGACGTCCGAGCTTTCCGAGGGCGTCCGCGTACGGGTCCTGCACGCCGTCTACGGTGATCCGCGTGCCGCCGCCGAACTCGTACCGCTGCTGACCGACCGCCAGTCGGCGGGCCTCGACCCGCTCCCGACGGAACCGTCCGCGCTCGCCCCCGACCTGTTGCGTTCGCACCGCGCGGAGATCCGGGCCCTTCCGGACGACACGCGTCTGCTCCTGCTGCTCGCGGCCGCGGACCAGTACCCGGTCGCCACCCACGCCTTCCTGCGCGCGGTGGCGGCCGTCCGCCTGGACACCCGTCCGCTGGAAGCCGCAGAGGCCGCCGGGATCGCGCAGACGGGGGCGGGCGGCGTCGTCTTCCGGGACGCCTGGACGAGGATCGCGGCGTACGAGACCGGCTCCCCGGCGGACCGCCGCGACGTCCACCGCCTGCTGGCACGCGTCCTGCACGGCGCCGGTGAGACGCCCCGCCGCTCCTGGCACCGCGGCGCGGGCGCCCTCGGCCCGAGCGCCCGTCTGGCGGCGGAACTGCGCGCCGCAGCGGAGCAGGCCCGCGCCGCGGGCCAACTCACCCTCACCCGGGCCCTGTTGGAACGCGCCGCCACCCTCAGCCCCACCCCCTCCGAACAGTCCCGCCTCCGCGCCCGCGCCGCCACGGCCGCCTGGCACTCGGGCGACGCCGACCGCGCCCGCCGACTGGCGGCCACCACGAGACCCGACGACGTACTGACGGGCCTGTTCGCGCTGCGCGCGGGAAACGCGACGGAGGCCTTCGACGCGCTGCTGACGGCGGTGGTCGAAGGCGGTGGCGGGGAGGACGACCAGGGGAGCGGGAACGGACTTCCGGACGCCCCGAAGAAGCCGCGGGGCGCCGGACAGGTGGAGGGCGCGCGAGGCGGTGACGTCGGGGGAGTACCGAGACGCGGCGGGTGCGGCGGCGCCCATGCACCGGGACGGAGAGAGCAGGGCGGCGGTGGGGTGCGCCGGCCTGCGGAAGTGGCGGACGGTCCGGGAGTGCGGGCCGACCGGCGTGCCGGATCGACACCGCACGTAGGGCGAGCAGTTCGTGGGCCGGCCCGCGACTCCGCGCCTGCCTCCCACCTCCTCGCCCGCGCCACCGAAGCCGCCATCTACACCGGTGACCTGCGTCGCTGCCGGGAGGCCGCCGTGGTGGCCGGGCGGCTCGGGATCGAGGCACCCGGCACCTTGGGAGGGCTCGTCGCTGCCTTTGAGGGGCGGTACGAGGATGCGAGAGGGCTGTTGGAGGCGGCGGCAGGGCGATGCGGGCCGGGAGGGGACCCCACCCTGCTGGTGCACGCCGGTATCGCCGCGCTGATGCTCGGCGACCACACCCGGGCCGCCACCGCCACCGTGCGGGCGGCCGCCTCGGCCCGGGCGCGCGGTGCCGCCGCCACCGTGGCACAGGCGCTGGAGTTCCGTGCCTACGCCGACTTCTGGACCGGACGCCCACAAGTCGGCGCGGCCACCGCCACGGACGCCCTGCGGCAGGCCCACGCCACCGGGCAGGACAACGGTGCCTGCCATCTGCAGGCCGCCCTCGCCATGTTCGCGGCGGTCACCGGCGACGCGGCCACCTGCCGCGAACGCGCCGCAACCGCACGGTCGTACGCCCTTGCCCGCGGCCTCGGCCTGCCCGCCGCGCTCGCCCAGTGGGCGCTCGCCTTCCTCGACCTCGCCGACGGCCGTTTCGCGGGAGCTGCGGCCCGGCTGCGCGCCCTCGCCGGCTTCGGTCCCGGCCACGGCCACCGCGCCATCCGCCACCTGGCCACCCCGCACTACGTCGAGGCCGCCGTCCGCACCGGCGACACCCGGGTCGCCCGGGCCGCACACGCCGACTACCACCGCTGGGCGAATGCCGTGCGCAGCACCGACGACCTGGCTCTGAGCGCCCGCTGCAGCGCCCTGCTCGCGCCCGGCGACGAGGGCGTCGAGCACTACCGCACGGCACTCGACCTGCACGCGCAAGGTGACCGCGACTTCGAACGCGCCCGCACGGAGCTGCTGTTCGGCAGCGCACTGCGCCGGCTGCGCCGCCGCACGGAGGCACGCGACCGGCTGTACAGCGCCCTGGAGGCGTTCGAGTACTTCGGTGCCCCGCACTGCGCGACACAGGCCCGCGCCGAACTCCGCGCACTGGGCGCTCCCGCCGCTCCCGCCACTCCCGCGCGCGGCCGCACCGACGACCCCGTCACGCGCCTGACGGCCCAGCAGCTCCTGATCGCCCGCATGGCCGCCGACGGCGCCACCAACCGCGAGATCGCCGCCCGCCTCGCCCTCAGCCCGCGCACGATCGACCACCATCTGCGGGGCGTGTTCAGCCGGTTGGGGATCCGCTCGCGGATCGACCTGGTGCGGCTGCTGGGGGACGGCGGGCGCGCGCAATGACCCTCCGCGGGGCCGCGAGGTGCCGTCCGCTGAGCCGCTCAGCCGGCCACGTAACGGATTTCGGGACAGCGCGGTGAAGCACCCGTCAGTACTCCTCCCGGAAGGCGGACAGGACGTGTCCGCGTTCAGGCCGCCGTGGATTGCCGTGTTCATCAGCAGGAACGGCCGCTGGAGACCGCGCTGGACCACCGGCCCGAACAAGGCGCCGTCCAGGTCGGCACCGCGGTATGGGCCGCCGCTGTGCGTCGGGGTTGCCGCCCCGGTTCAGCTCGGCCGGGCAGTCCAGCACGAAACGCAGGTCGTCGGACAGGTCACGGTCAGCTCGCGCGGCTGCCCCGTCTCCGACCGTGGATCTGTTCTCGACGGGTCGATCAGGTTCAACTCCACCGCACCCACCGGCGCGGGCCCGGTCGGCCCGGCGAGGTGGAGAGGAAGGGAACCGGCCGCCGGCGAAGCGGCGACAGGGGACTGCGGCTCCGGCGACAACTGCTCCCAGGCCACCGGCCAGCAGGACACGGCGAGTTGGGCGAAGGGGAGGCATTGCCGCACCCGCGGCCCGCGTGCCGACGGCTCATCCGAATGGCGTACGTGGTGCCAATTGTCATGATTTCAATACAGGCTGTAGCCATGTCCGCGAAATACGCTGCCCCTCGCGAGCGTGTGGACACGCCGCGTGACGACGGTTCACTCGAGGAACGACGAAGGGCGTCGACATGACAGACCCAGGCCGCTCAGTGCGGCGTCCATCCCGGATCGTTCTGGGCTCGCTCGCCGCTGCGGCCGCGCTGCTCGCGGCCGGCCTGCCGCAGTCGGCGCCCGCCGCCGCGGCGCCGTCCACCACCGCGTTCACGGCTGCCGCCGCGGACGGCGGTGCTCCGACGGACGACGTCAGCACGCTCTCCACGGGATGGCAGACGCCCTGGGAGATCAAGTTCATGCCGGACGGAAGCTCGGCGCTGGTGACCGAGCGGCTCACCTACCAGGTCTACCGCCTCGACCGGGACGGGCGTAAGACGCGGGTCGGCGAAGTGCCGAACACCGTCCCCGAACCCTATGACGACGGCCCCGGCGGCCTGTTGGGCGTGGCCCCGTCGCCGACGTGGAACGGCACGACCGACAAGCAGGTGTTCTTCGTGCACACCACGAGGACCCGGACCCAGGTCGTCAGAATGGACTACGACGGCAGGTCGCTGTCGAACTACAAGGTGGTGCTCGGCGGAATCAAGCGGGTCGGCAACCACAACGGCGGCCAGATCGCCTTCGGCCCCGACGGCTACCTCTACGTCTCCACCGGCGACGCCTTCCAGCCGAAGCTCGCGCAGGACAAGAAGTCGCTCAACGGAAAGATCCTCCGCATCACCAGGACCGGCGCAGCGGCCCCCGGCAACCCGTTCGGCACCCGCGTCTACAGCTACGGCCACCGCAACCCGGAGGGCCTGGCCTGGGACCGCAGCGGCCGACTGTGGGAGACGGAGGTCGGTGACCAGACCTGGGACGAGATCAACCTGATCAAACCGGGCGCCAACTACGGCTTTCCTGCCTGCGAGGGCGCCTGCGACGTCAAGGGCATGACCACCCCGAGGGTCGTCTTCCACCCCGAGTGGGGCGTGCCCGCCCAACTCGTCATCGTGGACAACGTGATCTACGTGACGTCGCTGCGCGGCAAGCGGCTGTGGCGCATCCCGATCGACGGGGACAGCGAGTTCACCGGCACACCGGTCGACTTCTACCCCGGCCGGTTCGGCCGCCTGCGCGCCATTGCCAAGGTGCCCGGCGCGGACGAACTGTGGGTGGGCACCAGCGACCTCGGATACGGCAAGGACAAAATCCTCCGCGTCTCCCTCAAGTGACCCTCCCTGCACCCCCAGAAATCCCACCGGAGAGGACGTATCACCCATGAACGAAGCCACGGAGCAACTCAAGCCGGTCGAGCAGATCGCCTCGCAGGACACGGACGCGGCCACCTGGCAGACGCCCGCCTACGAGGTCGTCGACACCGCGCTCGAAGTCACCGCCTACTCGCTCAGCTCCCGCTAGCCGGCGCCATGCAACTGCTGGTACTCGGCACCGCCGCCGGCGGCGGCATCCCCCAGTGGAACTGCGCGTGCTCCGGATGCTCCGGGGCACGCGCCCACCCGGGCCGGCGCCGCCGTCATGCCTCCCTCGCGGTACGGACCGGCGACGGCCGCTGGTACATCGTCAACGCGACCCCCGACATCGGCGACCAGATCGAAGCCCGGCCCGAACTCCACCCGGGGCCGGGCCCCCGGCAGACACCGCTCGCCGGACTGGTCCTCACCGACGCCGAACTCGACCACACCCTGGGCATCGCACGGCTGCGCGAGGCGGACGCCCTCCAGGTGATCTCCACGGCCCCGGTCCGACGGGCGCTCCTGGACCGCCTGCACCTCGACGACGTACTGGGTCCGTACACCTCCATCACCTGGCGGGAACTGCCGCCGCGCGGCGCCGAACCGCTGGACCGCGGTGCCCCGGGCCTGCAGATCAGCGGCATCCCGGTGTCGGGCAAGCGCCCGCGGTACGCCGCCGACGCCCCGGACGACGAGGCATGGGTCGTGGCGCTGCGTCTGTACGACCCGGCCTCCGGCGCCACCGCGCTCTACGCACCCGCCCTGGCCGCCTGGCCGGACCGCTTCCAGCAGGCCGCCGCCGAGGCGGACTGCGTCATCGTCGACGGCACCTTCTGGGACGACGAGGAACCCCGCCGCACGGGAATCTCCGAACGCACCGCCACCGGCATGGGCCATCTGCCCATCGAGGGACCGGACGGAACCGCCGAACGCCTGGCCCGTCTCTCCGCCCGCTGCCTCTACACCCACCTCAACAACACCAACCCCCTCGTCGACCCGGCCGCGCCCCAGCACAAGCGGCTCGCACGGCTGGGCCTCGAGGTGGCGTACGACGGGATGGTGATCGACCCATGAGCACGACAGCACTGAACACGACCGCACGGAACACGGCACCCGACCCGCTCGCCGAGCCCTGGCGCCCCGCCGAGTTCGAGGCACGGCTGCGCGCGGTGGGGGAGGAGCGGTACCACGACAGCCACCCCTTCAATCTCCGTATGCACAGCGGGGATCTCAGCCAGGACGAACTCCGCCGCTGGATCGTCAACCGCTTCCACTACCAGCGCCACATCCCCGTCAAGGACGCCCTGATCACGGCGAAGCTGGACACCCCGGTGCTGCGCCGGATGTGGTTGCGCCGCATCCAGGACCACGACGGGCAGCAGGACCGCGAGGGCGGCCTCGACCGGTGGCTGCGGCTCGGTGAGGCGGCCGGCCTGCCCCGTGAGACGCTGCTCGCCGGCGACGGCGTACTGCCGGGCGTACGGCTGGCGGTCGACGGATACGTCAACTTCTGCCGGCTGCGCACGCCCCTCGAAGCCGTCGCCGCATCGCTGACGGAACTGTCCGCCCCTGATCTGATGCGGACCCGCATCGAGGCCTTCCAGCGCCACTACCGGTGGATCGAACCCCAGGGCCTCGCCTACTTCCGCACCCGGGTCTCCCAGGGCCGGCGCGACAGCCGTGAGGCCCTCGACCTGGTGCTCGGCTGGGCCCGCAGCCGGGAGGACCAGGAACGGGCCTTGGCGGCACTGCGCTTCAAGTGCGACGTCCTGTGGTCGCTGCTGGACGCCGTGGACCAGGCGGGCCGCCGGGAGCAGGGGTGAGGACGACGTCGGTGACCGACTGGCGGCCCGTGCCGGCACCCGCCGTCCTCCTGCGCCACGACCACACCCGGGACACGGACCTGCTGCTCCTTCCCGAACGTGTCGTCGTCCTGCAGGGCGGGGCCGGCGCGGTCGTCGCCCTGTGCGACGGCGCCCGGAGCGTGCACGACATCGTCGACGAACTGTCCGAACGCTTCCCGGGCGCCCCCGTGGCCACCGACGTCCCTCCCTTCCTCGAACGGCTGCGCAAGGAGGGCTGGCTGCGATGACCCTCACCGATCCGACCGCCCCCGCCCCTGCGGCGCCCGCCCCTGCGGCGCCCGCGCCCGCCCGGCCCTGGGCGCTGCTGGCCGAACTCACCCACGCCTGCCCGCTGCACTGCGGGTACTGCTCCAACCCGCTGGAGCTGACCCGGCGTTCACGCGAGCTGACCGCCGGGCAGTGGGCGGACGTGATGCGCCAGGCGGGCGAGTTCGGAGTGGTCCACACCCATCTCTCGGGCGGTGAGCCGCTGCTGCGCCGGGACCTGGAGCAGATCGTCGCCGCGGCCGAGGCCGCCGGGATCTACACGCAACTGGTCACCAGCGGTGTGGGCCTGGACCGGGAGCGGCTCGCCGTGCTCACCGCCGCCGGGCTGCGCAGCGTCCAGCTGTCCGTCCAGCACGCCGACCCGCGTGCCTCGGACCAGATCGCCGGACGCCGGTCCTTCGGCGAGAAGGAACGGGCCGCCGCAGTCGTACGGGCCGCGGGCCTGTCCCTGGGCCTCAACGTCGTCCTGCACCACGAGAACCTCGACTCCATCGACGCCGTCGTCGAACTGGGCCTGTCCTGGGGCGTGGACCGCATCGAACTGGCCAACGCGCAGTTCTACGGCTGGGGCCTGCTCAACCGCGCCGCCCTGCTCGCCACGCGCGAGCAGCTCGCCCGGGCCCGGGACGCCGTCGAGCGGTGGCGGGAGCGGCTCACTCCAAAGGGCCCCGAGCTGGTCTGGGTCGTCCCCGACTACTTCGACGGTGTGGCCAAGCCGTGCATGGGCGGCTGGGGCGCGATCTCGCTCACCGTCACCCCGGACGGCACCGTGCTGCCCTGCCCGGCCGCGGCCTCGCTGCCGGACCTGGACCCGCCGAACGTCCGGGACCATCCACTGGCCTGGATCTGGGACCGCTCCCCGGCCTTCAGCCGCTACCGCGGCACCGACTGGATGGCCGACCCCTGCCGCAGCTGTCCCCGCCGAGAGGAGGACCACGGCGGCTGCCGCTGCCAGGCATACGCCCTCACGGCCGACGCAGCCCGCACGGACCCCGCCTGCCGACTCTCCCCCGACCACGCACTGATCCGCGCACTGACCGACGACCGCACCCAAGGGCGACCGGCGATCAGACGGCGGGCACCGGTCCGCCCCGGGATCGCGCGCCAGCTGCCCTGATCGGGACGTGAGGCTCGCCGAGCGCTACGTTGACCTCATGTACTCGGCGCAGGTCTCACGACACGTGCAAGCCCCGCCCTCGGCGGTCTACCGGGCTCTGCTGGACGCGGACGCGATCGCCGAATGGCGCGTGCCGGACGGCATGAGCAGCCACGTGCATGAATTCGACGCGCGCGAAGGCGGGCGGTTCCGTGTCTCGCTCACCTACGACGCGCCGGTCGGCACCGGCAAGTCGGCCGCGCACACCGACACCTACCACGGCCGTTTCGCCAAGCTCGTACCGGACGAGCAGGTCGTCGAGGTGCTCGAGTTCGAGACCGCGGACCCAGCGCTGCGGGGCACGATGACGATGACCACCACACTCACCGCCGCGGACGGCGGCACCGACGTCCGCGTCGTGCACGAGGGGATCCCCGACGCCGTGCCCGCCGCCGACAACGAGACCGGCACGCGCATGGCCCTGGCCAACCTCGCCCGGCTCGTCGAGGCGGACGAGCGCTCCGGCTGAATCAGGCGGAGGGCGGGTCTACGGCGCCTCCCGCCGTCGGAACGCCTCCGCGTCCCACGTCCCGTCCAGCCGCGGTGCCAGCCAATTCGGCGCATCCGTGCGGAAGGCGGCGGGCGCCAGCGAGCCCGCCCCGGCGGGCAGGGCGCCCAGCAGCGGTGCGTCGGCCACGTCCGGCAGGTCCGCCACGTTGCAGCGGGAGGCGAGGTCGGGGGAGTCGGGCCAGCTGCCGATCACGATCCCGGCCAGGTCGAGCCGGCGGGAACGGAGTTCACGCGCAGTCAGCTCCGTCGTGTTCAGCGTGCCCAGGCCGGCCGACGCCACCACCAGCACCGGCGCCTTCAGCAGTTCCGCCGCGTCCGCCAGCGTCCCGCCCGCCGGGTCGAGGCGGACGAGCAGCCCGCCCGCTCCCTCGACCAGCACCAGGTCGTGCTCGGCGGCCAGCTTGGCGGCGGCCTCGGCGACGTCCAGCGGGTGCACCGGGGACATACCGGCCCGCCGGGCCGCCGTCCCCGGCGCCAACGGCTCGGGAAAGCGGGCGATTTCGGCCGCCGTCACGCCACCCGCGAGCCGGGCGACCTCGGCGGCATCCCCGGGCTCGTCCGGCCCCACGCCCGTCTGCGCGGCCTTCAGCACGGCCACCGACCGGCCGGCCGCGAGCGCGCAGGCGGCGACCGCGGCGGTCGTGACCGTCTTGCCGACCTCCGTGCCGGTGCCCGTGATCACCAGGATCGTCATGCTGTGCTCATCCTTCCCGCGCCGCCGCGCACACCGCGCGCGCGATCCGTGTCACGTCGGCATCCCCCGTGACGTACGGCGGCATCGTGTAGATCAGATCGCGGAACGGCCGCAGCCACACGCCCTCGCGCACGGCCGCGTGCGTCGCCGCCTTCATGTCGACGGCGTGGTCCAGCTGTACGACCCCGATGGCGCCGAGGACGCGTACGTCCTGCACGCCCGGGAGGTCGCGAGCCGGTGCCAGTCCCTCCCGCAGTCCCGTCTCGATCCGCTTGACCTCGCCGAGCCAGTCCTGGCCGAGCAGCAGCTCGATCGAGGCGCAGGCGACGGACGCGGCCAGGGGGTTGCCCATGAAGGTCGGGCCGTGGGCCAGGACCGGCACCTCGCCCTGCGAGATGCCGTCGGCCACGCGGGATGTGCACAGCGTCGCCGCCATCGTCATATAGCCGCCGGTCAGCGCCTTGCCCACGCACATGACGTCCGGTGTCACGGCCGCGTGGTCGGCCGCGAACAGGGCGCCCGTGCGGCCGAACCCGGTCGCGATCTCGTCGAACACCAGCAGCACGTCATGTGCGTCGCACGCCTCCCGCAGCACCCGCAGATAAGCGGGGGAGTGGAAGCGCATCCCGCCCGCGCCCTGCACCACCGGCTCGACGATCACCGCGGCCAGTTCGTCCGCGTGCCGCTCGATCGCCGAGCGCAGCTGCTGCGCGTACGACTCCTCGTACTCGGCCGGGGGCGCGTCCACGAACACCTGGCGCGGCAGGACCCCGCTCCACAGTTCGTGCATCCCGCCCTCGGGGTCGCACACCGACATGGGCTGCCAGGTGTCGCCGTGATAGCCGCCGCGCCAGGTCAGCAGCCGCTGTTTGCCGGGGCGGCCCAGCGAACGCCAGTACTGCAGGCACATCTTCGCCGAGACCTCGACCGACACCGACCCGGAGTCGGCGAGGAAGACATGCTCCAGACCGTCGGGCGACATGTCGACAAGGTGCTTTGCGAGCCGGACGGCGGGCTCGTGCGTGAGCCCGCCGAACATCACATGACTCATCCGGCCGAGCTGTTCACGGGCGGCCTCGTTGAGCACCGGGTGGTTGTAGCCGTGGATGGCCGACCACCAGGACGACATGCCGTCGACCAGCTCGCCCGAGCCGTCCGCGAGCCGCAGCCGCACCCCGCTCGTCGACTCGACGACGAGCGGTTCGACACGGCCGGGCATGGGCCCGTACGGATGCCAGACATGCCGTCGGTCGAGTTCGAGCAGCTCGGAGACGGGCAGGTCAGGCATTGGGTGCGAGGTCCGTGCCGACGCCGCGGTGGCGCATGGCGACCAGGTCGGTGCGGGGCTCGGCCGAGGGCGCCGGGGCCGCCGTACCGCAGACACCGCCGTCCGCGTGCGACCCGCACCCGCCGTCCTGGTGGGAGCCGCAGCCCGCCCCGGCGTGCGAACCGCAGCCGCCGCCCGACGTGACCCGGTGCTCCGGCAGTGTCACCTCGCCGGCGCCCTCCACCTCGAAGCCGGCGTCCGCGATCATCTCCAGGTCGGCCTTGCCGGCCTGGCCCTCGCTGGTGAGGTAGTCGCCGAGGAAGATCGAGTTGGCCAGGTTCAGCGCCAGGGGCTGCATGGTGCGCAGATGCACCTCACGGCCGCCGGCGATGCGTACCTCGACGTCCGGGCACACGAACCGCACCATCGCCAGGATCCGCAGGCAGCGCTGCGGGGTGAGGTGCCACTCCTTGGCGAGCGGGGTGCCCTCCATCGGGATCAGGAAGTTCACCGGCACCGAGTCCGGGTCCAGCTCGCGCAGCGAGAAGACCACGTCCACCAGGTCCTCGTCGCTCTCGCCCATGCCCGCGATCAGACCGGAGCAGGCGGACAGACCGGCCGCGTGCGCCTTGGTCACGGTGTCCACCCGATCGGCGTACGTGTGCGTGGTCGTGATGTCCCCGTACGTCGCCTCGGACGTGTTCAGATTGTGGTTGTAGGCGTCCGCGCCCGCCTCGCGCAGCCGCTCGGCCTGGCCGTCGGAGAGCAGACCGAGACAGGCGCACACCTCGACGCCCTCGTTCTGCTCCTTGATCGCCTTGATGGTGCCGGCGACCCGGTCCACGTCCCGGTCGGTCGGCCCGCGTCCGGACGCCACCAGGCACACCCGCTTGGCGCCACCCGCAAGCCCGGCAGCCGCGGCCTGCGAGGCCTCGTCCGGCTTGATCCAGGTGTACTTCAGGATGTCGGCCTTGGAACCGAGCCGCTGAGAGCAGTACGAGCAGTCCTCCGGACACAGGCCGGATTTCAAGTTGACGAGGTAGTTGAGTTTCACCCGTCGGCCGAACCAGTGCCGGCGCACCTTTCCGGCCGCGGCCACCACATCGAGCACGTCGTCGTCGGAAGTGGCGAGGACGGCCAGAGCTTCCTCGCGGGTCGGCAGCTCGCGCCGAAGCCCCTTGTCCACCAGCGTGTTCAGCAGGTCCATGAGAGCCGATCCTGTCCTACGGAAGCGCTCCCGGCCAAGGAGAGAATGAACAACAGGAGCACTTCGTCGTGTGGGTATTGCCACACCATGGGGTGCGGCCCGTCCGGCTAGTGTCTGTCCACTGCCTACAAAAGCCCGGAGGAGCCATGGCGTTCGGCTGGATCGACGAACAGGCGCAGCAGCGCCGCCGCGCCGGACTCGTACGGACCCTGCGCCCGCGCCCGGCCGACTCCCCGCTGCTGGACCTCGCGAGCAACGACTACCTCGGGCTGGCTCACCATCCGGCCGTCGCCGAGGGCGCGGCGGTGGCGGCGCGGACCTGGGGCGGTGGCTCGACCGGTTCTCGACTGGTCACCGGTACGACGGAACTCCACACCGAGCTGGAGCACGAGCTGGCCGGCTTCTGCGGTTTCGAGGCGGCACTCGTCTTCTCCTCCGGCTACGCGGCCAACCTCGCCGCGGTCACCGCGCTCGCACCGCACGGCTCGCTGGTCGTCTCCGACGCGGGCAACCACGCCTCCCTCATCGACGGCTGCCGACTGGCCCGGGGCACCACCCAGGTCGTCGGACACGCCGACCCGGAGGCGGCGCGCAAGGCGCTGCTGACGCACGAGGGAACCGCGGTCGTCGTCTCCGACACGGTCTTCTCGGTCGACGGCGACGCGGCCCCGTTGGCCGAGCTGGCCGCCGTCTGCCGGGAGCGCGGCGCGGGACTGCTGGTCGACGACGCGCACGGCCTCGGCGTCCTCGGTGACGGCGGCCGCGGCGCCCCGCACGCGGCGGGCCTCGCGGGCGCCGACGACGTCGTCGTGACCGCCACGCTGTCCAAGTCGCTCGGCAGCCAGGGCGGAGTCGTCCTCGGCCCCGAACGGGTCATCGACCACCTCGTCAACGCGGCCCGCACCTTCATCTTCGACACGGGCCTCGCCCCCGCCGCGGCAGGCGCGGCCCTGGCGGCACTACGGCTGCTGCGCCGCGAGCCGGAGCGTGCGGCACGCGCGCGTGCTGTCGCCGCCGAACTGCACGCACGTCTGACCGCCGCGGGTCACGAGGCGGTGCGCCCGGACGCCGCGGTGGTCTCCGTGTGTGCTCCGTCCCCGGAGGGGGCCGTGCAGTGGGCGGCCGACTGCCGTACGGCAGGCCTCGCCGTGGGCTGCTTCCGTCCTCCTTCCGTGCCCGACGGCATCTCAAGGCTCAGGCTGACCGCCCGCGCGGACCTCTCCGAGGCGCAGATCGAACACGCTGTACGTGTGATCGGCGATACGCGACCATGAGTCGGCGTGACACGGCCGTGTGCCGCACTATGCGGAACTGATCAGAACTGACCAGGGCCGACAGGGACTGATCAGGACTTGAATGCGGCCGTGAAGTCCGTCCAGCTCTCGGGGGAGAGGAGCAGGGCGGGCCCGGCCGGGTCCTTGGAGTCGCGCACGGCGAGCAGCCCGGCCCAGGGGCCGGAGTGCGGCCGTGCCGTCTCGACACAGTTGTTCGCACCCGTGCTGTAGCTGCTGCGCAGCCACTGCACGCCGTGCAGATCGGTACTGGAAGGTACGTTCCGAGGCAGAGCGGACATGGTGCCTCCTTACGCGCCGTCACCTATCCCGGCGATGTAATCCAACGAGTCCTCGGGCGAAAGGGCGTGGAACTGAAGGGCGTTGAAGGCCTCGGTGTAGGCCCGGAGGTCTTCTTTCCGTTCGAGGTAGAGGCTACTCGTCAAGTGGTCGAGAACAACCACGTCCAGATCGGAAGTGCTCGAAAATGAGAAGATTACGAAAGGCCCGGTGACGCCGACATGCGCCCCTGCGGCGAACGGCATTACCTGAAGCCGCACTTGAGGCAGCCGCGCCGCCTCCAGGAGCCGCTCCAGCTGCTGCTTCATGACATCGGGGCCGCCGATCTCCCGGCGCAGCACCGCCTCGTCCAGTACCGCGCTCAGCTCCAGCGGCGGATCAGAATGCAGCACGTCCTGCCTGGCCAGCCGCACCTCGACCAGGGCGTCCAGCCGTTCGTCGTCCAGCCCGCCGACTGCCGCCCGGGTCACCGCACGTGCATAGGCGGGCGTCTGCAGCAGGCCGGGGACGACGGACGTCTCCAGCGTGCTCATCGTGCTCGCCTGGGACTCCAGACTGATGAAATCGCGGTAGGTCGGCGGCAGTACCCCGCGATAGGCGTGCCACCAGTGATGCCGGCCGGCTCCCTCGTCGGAACCCGCCAACACCAGCAGCAATTCACGGAGTTGGGCGTCCGCCACGGCGTAGGCGTCCAGGAGTAACCGCACATCGGCCGGTTTCACCCCGCTGGCGCCCGTCTCGATCCGGCTCACCTTCGACTGGTGCCAGCCCACGAGCCGGGCGGCCTCACCACTGGTGAGCCCCGCACTCGTGCGGAGCGCACGCAGTTCGGCACCCAGCTTCCGGCGGCGCACCGCGGGACCGTGTTGCATGCGCTTCTCCTTACTCCTTCCGTGCCACCCAAATACGGTCTCCCGTCGCAGAGTTCACCGCTTTGAGCGACAGATATATGCATATCTTGGTGGATCGCCACCCGTGACGGGCGCGGTAATGGCAGTCTGGCGACGAAGCACCAGTCCGGGACCGTACTCGAACCATCCGCTCCGTGTCGGACTCCGGTCCCGTGGGAAAGGGACGACCGCGCCATGGCAGACCATTTGGAAGCATCCGTCACTCTGCCGAGCGATCCCGCCTCGGTCTCCGCGGCCCGCGGCTTCGTGGTCGGCACTCTGGCCGAGTGGGGGCTGCCGGCGGACACGGAAGCCGCCGAGACCATCCGCCTCATCGTCTCCGAACTCGCCACCAACGCCGTACAGCACACCTTCGGTCAGTCACCCACCTTCACGGTGGACATCGCACTCCACCGTGACGAGCAGCTCCGCATCGGTGTCACCGACAGTCACCCCCGCTTCCCCAAGCGCCTGCCCGCCGCCGTGCAGCAGGACAACGGCCGCGGCATGGTGATCATCCGCTGGCTGGCTGCCGAGTGCGGTGGCCGACTGCATGTCCGCCCCACCCGTGAGGGCGGCAAGACGGTCACCATCGAACTCCCGTGGACCGTACCGGTCCAGCCGGTGACGGCAGCGGGGCAGCAGGAGCCGTAGTCGCTCAATCGTGCCGCGCAACCGCACCCGGGGCGCTCTGGTGCCGCGTAATGCCCCGCGGAGGCGACGGCGTGTCAGGTCGCCGTCGCCCCCGCGGGAGAGTCAGCTGACCCGGCCGTACCAGACGCTGGACGTCCAGATCTTCTGCAGCCTTACGACGTCCCCGGTCTTCGGGGCATGCCAGATCTTCCCCTTCCCGGCGTAGATGCCCACGTGGTAGACGTTGGAGCCCGAGTGGAAGAACACCAGGTCTCCGGCCTTCCGGCTCTTCGCGGAGATGTGCTCGGTCTTGTTGTACTGCTGGGCCGCCGTACGGGGCAGTATCTTGCCCGCCTTCTTGAACGAGTACAGCGTGAGCCCTGAGCAGTCGAACCGGCGCGGTCCCGAGGCGCCCCACTTGTACGGGGAACCTTTTTTGGAGGCCGCGATCTGAAGTGCCTTCGTCGCCATCGTGGCTGCCGAGGCGTCGGAGGCGACACCCGGGACCACGATGGAGCCGCCCACTGCGGCGATGGTGAGGGCCGAGGCCGTACCGGCCCGGACCATGAGCGACGGGACACGATTGAGCGCAGTCATGCGCAACCCTTCGTCAGCCGCCTGTGAAGGATGACCTGTCGGATTCGGGCTGGCGAAGTTGCCCGGCCGCGGCTGCGGCTTCACCCCAAGGGCTGCTCGATCCGGCGCCTCCATGCGGAGCCGACCGTTCCGGCGACCCGTCTTGCCTGGGTCCTCCACTCCTGCCGATCCACTCCTGTCGACCGGTCATCCGGGCGGCGGCAGGACTCGGCGTCCGCCCGGATCGCCCCGCCGCTGTGGCGGGGGCTTGTCGTCAGACAGGGATCTTCACCCATACAAGTCCGAAAATCCCAACGGAACCGGGGGTTTGTGTCGTTACTCACCACTCACCCGTTCGGGTGGACACCCCTGTGTTCGAGGGAGCGTTGAGGCCCCCGAGGAGGCTCGGACCAGCACCGGAGCACCAGAAGCCGCCCTTGGGGCAGGCGCGTTGCGCAACCCTGACGGTCGCGAAAAAGGAGCCGCGACTACGCCGAACGGGGGTACCTCGTTTGGTCCGTTTGAACTCCGGTCCGGACGCCCCCGACGGGGCGGACGGTCCGGACCGGTCGTACGTGCGTCAACTGTCGGACTGCGGCGGCACCGTGACCCGGGCGGTGCGCCGCTCCCCGTCCAGCACCCGCAGGGCGCGCCCCAGGGCCGAGGCGTGCAGTTCGGTCTCGCCCCGCTGGTGCATCAGCGCCAGGGCGTCGCGCAGCTGGGCCGCCCTGCTCACCAGCGCCTGAGCGGCCCGCAGCCCGCGATACGTGTCGCCGTGCCGCGCCGGGTTGATGCGGCCGAGCAGGTCGACCACGTCGAGGTAACGGTCGATCAACTCGCCCTCGGCGCGGGTGAGGGCGGGCAGCGGCGGAAGGTCGGGTGGGAGCACCGGCCGCTCACCGCCCGGTGGGCGGGGCGAGGGTGGCCTTTCGGCTGGGGATGATCCGGTCCACCAGACCGTATTCCACGGCTTCTTGGGCGTTCAGGATCTTGTCCCGTTCGATGTCCGCGGCGACTTGCTCCGGGCTGCGTCCCGTGTGCCGTACCAGCATCTCCTCCAGCCGGGCCCGCATCCGCCCCAACTCCTCGGCCTGGATGGCCAGATCGCTGGTCTGTCCCTCGATGGGCTCGGCCAGGAGCGGCTGATGGATCACCATGCGCGCGCCCGGCAGCGCGAACCGCTTGCCCGGCGTGCCTGCGCCGAGCAGCACCGCGGCGGACGAGCCGGCCTGCCCCAGGCAGATCGTCTCCACGTCGCAGCCGACGTACTGCATCGTGTCGTAGATCGCCGACATGGCGGTGAACGAGCCGCCGGGGGAGTTGATGTAGAGCGAGATGTCCTGGTCCGGGGCCTGGTACTCGAGGTGCATGAACTGGGCCATCACATCGTTGGCCGAGGTGTCGTCGATCGGCGTCCCGAGAAAGACGATCCGCTCCTTCAGCAGCTTGGAGTACGGATCCGTCGTCTTCGTGCCGGAGCTGGTGCGTTCGGTGAACTCGGGCAGGACGTAACGGGCGGACGGTCGGGTCATCGGTACCCCTCCTTCTGGTCTGTAAAAAATGTACAGGACGTACATGACGTTATGATGGGGGTATGGCCTACGAGATTCCGGTGACGCAAGCCAGGGCTGAGCTCGCCGACCTGATCAACCGGGTGGTGTACGGCGGTGAACGCGTCGTCGTGACACGGCACGGAAAGCCCCTCGTCGCCCTGGTCTCCGCCGCTGACCTGGAGCGCCTGGAGGAGCTGCAGGAAGTCCCGGAGCCTGCCGAGGAGCCGGTGATCAGCTCGGTCTCCACCGTCCGAGAGGTGGCGTCCGCTCCCCGCGAACAGCAGCGCTTCGGCATCGCGGCGCACCACCGCGGGACCGGCGCCTCCTAGGCGAAGCAAAGACCGTGCACCCCCGTCCGCTACAGCGGGGGTGCACGGTCGGCCCGGTGCGCCGGAGGGTCAGCCGACCGGGGCGAGGCTCCGCTCGGCGGCGGGCTCGGTGGTCTTCGCCCGCGCCTTGAGCGCATGGCCCAGCAGTACGGCGCCCAGGCCCACCAGGGCCCACCAGGTGAGCGTCAGTGCGGGGCCGGTCGCCGCCGCGCCGTCGAAGAACGACACCGAGCGGAGCAGGGTCGTCTCCGCGCCCGGCGGCAGCCACTGTCCGATCGTGCCGACCGGCTCGGGCAGCAGTTGCGGGGCCGAGGGTGCACCGGAGAAGGGGTTGCCGAAGAGCATCACGGTACCCGCGGCGATTCCCATGCCGGCCCGGCCGAACAGGGCGCCGAGCCCTGCCACCGCGGCGCTCACGGCCAGCGTCGCCAGGCCCAGTACACCGGCCTCCGCCCGCCAGTTGCCGGTGAGCACCCCGAGCCAGCTGTGCGCGATACCGGCCGCGGTCGCGCCGACCAGAGCGGCGGTCCCGATCAGCGCGGCCACGGCGCGCAGTCCGCGCAGTCCCGCCATGGTCACCACCGAGCCGGCCGCGATGGCGGCCAGGGCCAGCGGTAGCACGGCGGCGTTCAGGGCCGCGCCGCGCGGGTCGTTCGCCGGGGCGGCCACGACGTCGACCGTACGGATCTGCGTGCCCCGGGCGGACGCCTGCCGGCCCACCGCCTGCTGCAGCAGCTGCGCGACCGTCGGGCCCGCGGCCGAGGCGGTGAGTAGCTCGGGGCCCTGGGGTGTGACGACGACCGCGCCGTATACGGTCCGGTCCGCGATGGCGTCCCGGGCGGCGGCCTCATCGGCGTAGCGGTGGATCTCGAACGCGCCCTTCTTCTGCTCCAGCTGCTTCTCCACCTGGGCCGTCGCGGCCGTGGGGCCGGCCACGCCGAGCGGCAGGTCGCGGGGCGCGGTGCGCGCGGCGGGCCAGGCGAAGGCCCACAGTGCCAGGGCTGCGAGCAGCGGGACGAGGACGACGACCGCGATCAGACGGCGGCGGTGCGCCGTTGTGGGGGTAGCGGAGGCGGTGCCTCGACGGCGCCGCGCTCTGCTTCGCACGCAACGGCTTCCACGCCACGTCCATGCAGGACGTGCTGAAGGAGGCCGACCTCTCCGCGGGTGCCGTCTACCGCTACTTCAGCGGCAAGGAGGAGCTGATCGCCGCGATCGTCGCCGAGGTGCTCGGCCAGGTCCACCAGGGCTTCGAGGAGGAGGCCGACAGCAGCCCGCCCCTGCCTCCGGACCTCCTGGTGTCGTCGGTGCTCGGCCGCGTCCTCGCGACCAAGGAGTCGCTGACCGTGGACGGGCGGCCCGCCTTTCCGGGGCTCGTCATCCAGGTGTGGGCGGAGACCCTCCGCAACGAGGAGCTCACGGCCCTGCTGCGCGAGGGCTACGGCGCGGTGCAGGAGACCTGGGGACGGATCGTCGAGGCGTACCAGGAAGCCGGGACGATGCCGTCGGACGTGTCCCCGGACGACGTGGCCCGCACGATGATGGCCGCCGCGATGGGCTTCCTCGCGCAGCAGGCCCTGTTCGGGCCGGCTTCGAGCGACGTCCTGCGAGACGGTCTACGGGCGTTGATGAGCGTGCAGGATCACGGTGCGGTTAACTTGCTTGAAACTCGGTCCAACTAGCCTGCCGATCCACGCCACCAGGGACTTTGCCCCGTGGCCGCGGCAACCGGACCCCGCACGGTCCGGGTGAGGACTGTGAGGTGGGACGTGCAACTGACCCCGCACGAGCAAGAGAGACTGCTCATCCATGTGGCGGCCGACGTCGCCGAGAAGCGCCGGGCCCGCGGGCTCAAGCTCAACCACCCCGAGGCGGTCGCCCTCATCACCTCGCACATCCTCGAAGGCGCCCGTGACGGCCGGACGGTCGCCGAGCTCATGGCGTCCGGGCGCAAGCTCCTGACCCGGGACGACGTCATGGAGGGCATCCCCGAGATGATCCACGACGTCCAGGTCGAGGCGACCTTCCCGGACGGCACCAAGCTCGTCACCGTCCACGACCCGATCGTCTGAGGGGGCCTCGATGATTCCCGGCGAGATCCTGTTCGCGGACGAGCCCGTTGTCTACAACGAGGGCCGCGAGGTCACCCGGCTGACCGTGCTCAACGCCGCCGACCGGCCCGTCCAGGTCGGCTCCCACTACCACTTCGCCGAGGCCAACCCCGGCCTGGACTTCGACCGCGCCACCGCCCGCGGCAAGCGGCTCAACATCGCCGCGGGTACGGCCGTGCGCTTCGAGCCCGGGATCCCCGTCGACGTCGAACTCGTCCCGCTGGCCGGCGCCCGTGTGGTGCCCGGGCTGCGCGGGGAGACCGGAGGTGCCCTCGATGCCTGAGATCTCGCGTGCCGCGTACGCCGACCTGTTCGGCCCCACCACCGGTGACCGCATCCGGCTCGCCGACACCGATCTGATCGTCGAGATCGAGGAGGATCGTTCCGGCGGACCCGGACTCGCCGGTGACGAGGCCGTGTTCGGCGGCGGCAAGGTCATCCGGGAGTCCATGGGCCAGTCGCGTGCCACGCGCGCGGAGGGCACCCCGGACACCGTCATCACGGGTGCGGTGATCATCGACCACTGGGGCATCGTCAAGGCCGACGTCGGCATCCGCGACGGCCGGATCACCGGGATCGGCAAGGCCGGCAATCCCGACACCATGGACGGCGTCCATCCCGACCTGGTCATCGGGCCCGAGACCGAGGTCATCGCAGGCAACGGGCGGATCCTGACCGCCGGCGCCATCGACGCGCACGTCCACTTCATCTGCCCGCAGATCGCCGACGAGGCGCTGTCCGCCGGCATCACCACCCTGGTGGGCGGCGGCACCGGACCGGCCGAGGGCTCCAAGGCGACCACGGTCACGCCCGGCCCCTGGCATCTCGCGCGGATGCTGGAGGCGATGGAGCAGTACCCGCTCAACATCGGCTTCCTCGGCAAGGGCAACACCGTCTCGCAGGAGGCGATGCTGTCGCAGATCCGCGGCGGGGCCCTGGGCCTCAAACTGCACGAGGACTGGGGCTCCACGCCCGCCGTCATCGACGCCTCGCTGACCGTGGCCGACCAGACGGGTATCCAGGTCGCCATTCACACGGACACGCTCAACGAGGCCGGGTTCGTGGGCGACACGCTCGCCGCGATCGGCGGGCGCGGCATCCACGCCTACCACACCGAGGGTGCGGGCGGCGGGCACGCGCCGGACATCATGACCGTGGTCTCCGAGCCGCATGTGCTGCCGAGCTCGACCAACCCGACGCGGCCGTTCACCGTGAACACCGCCGAGGAACACCTCGACATGCTGATGGTCTGCCACCACCTCAACCCGGCGGTGCCGGAGGACCTGGCGTTCGCCGAGTCGCGGATCCGGCCGTCCACCATCGGCGCGGAGGACATCCTGCACGACCTGGGCGCCATCTCCATCATCTCCTCCGACGCCCAGGCCATGGGACGCGTCGGCGAGGTCGTCATGCGGACCTGGCAGACGGCGCATGTGATGAAGCGGCGGCGGGGAGCGCTGCCGGGTGACGGGCGCGCGGACAACCGGCGGGTGCGGCGGTACGTGGCCAAGTACACGATCAATCCGGCGCTCGCGCAGGGACTTGCCCGCGAGGTCGGGTCGGTGGAGACCGGAAAGCTCGCCGACCTCGTGCTGTGGGAGCCCGCGTTCTTCGGGGTCAAGCCGCACCTGGTCGTCAAGGGCGGGCAGATCGCCTACGCGCAGATGGGCGACGCCAACGCGTCCATCCCGACGCCGCAGCCGATCCTGCCGCGGCCGATGTACGGGGCGATCGGGCGGGCACCCGCCTCGAACTCCTTCAACTTCGTGGCGCCGCTCGCCATCGAGGACGGGCTGCCGGAGCGGCTCTCGCTCGGCAAGCGGTTCGTCGCGATCGACTCGACGCGTGGGGTCACCAAGGCCGACATGCGGGAGAACGACGCGCGGCCCCGGGTGCAGGTCGACCCCGACAGCTTCGCCGTACACATCGACGGGGAGCTCGTCGAGGCGACGCCCGCTGCCGAACTGCCCATGGCCCAGCGGTACTTCCTGTTCTGATGACGCTCCCTGTTCTGATGACTTTCCTGATGGCGTGGTCGTGATGTCGCGGGCAGCTCTTCTCGTTCTGGCCGACGGACGCTTTCCCGCCGGAGGGCATGCGCACTCCGGCGGGGCCGAGGCAGCCGTCAAGGCCGGGCGGATCACTGGAGCCGCGAGCCTGGAGTCCTTCTGCCGGGGGCGGCTGCACACCGCGGGGCTGGTCGCGGCCTCGCTCGCGGCCGCCGCCGTGCTCGGCGTGGATCCTGTGGCCCTGGACGCGGCCGCGGATGCGCGGACGCCGTCGCCTGCGTTGCGGGTCGCCGGGCGGAAGCTGGGCCGGCAGCTGATGCGGGCCGCTCGCGCTGCCTGGCCCTCGGGTGAACTCGATGCGCTGGCACGGGAGTTTCCCAAGGGCGCGCATCAGGCGGTGGTGCTCGGGTTGGCCGCGCGGGCGGCGGGCTTGGAGGCCGTGGATGCGGCCTACTGTGCGGCGTACGAGAGTGTCAGTGGGGCGGCGAGTGCGACCGTGCGGTTGTTGAGCCTTGATCCGTTCGATGCGACGGGGGTGCTGGCTCGGCTGGCGCCGGAGGTGGATCTTGTCGCGGATCGCGCGGTGGAGGCGGCGCGGGGGGTTGTCGACGAGGGGGTCGATGCGTTGCCTGCGGCTTCTGCGCCGTTGCTGGAGATTTCCGCGGAGGTGCATGCCGCCTGGGCTGTGCGGTTGTTCGCCTCGTAGGCCCGCGGCGGAGCCGCTGATGGATGCAGCGCGCCCGGAGCCCCTGCCCGTTCCCGACCCTGGGGCTTTGCCCCCAGACCCCCTGTATCGGCCTGAACGGCCTCGTCCTCAAATGCCGGACGGCCTGGGATGCGCCGGACGCTGAAGTATTGGAGCCGTAGTCATGCATCTGGATCACACTCACGACGGGCCTGCCGCCGTCAGCGCCGACGCCCGGCGTCCCGACGGATCGCGGCGCGCGCTGCGGATCGGGCTCGGCGGGCCTGTCGGGTCCGGCAAGACCGCCACCGTTGCGGCGCTGTGCCGGGCCCTGCGCGACGAGCTTTCCCTCGCCGTCGTCACCAATGACATCTACACCCGCGAGGACGCCGAATTCCTGCTCCGGGAAGCCGTGTTGCCTCCCGAGCGGATCACTGCCGTGGAGACGGGGGCCTGTCCGCACACCGCGATCCGGGACGACATCTCGGCCAATCTGGAGGCGGTTGAGGATCTGGAGGACGAGGTCGGGCCGCTGGCTCTGATCCTGGTCGAGTCCGGTGGGGACAACCTCACCGCGACCTTCTCCAAGGGGCTCGTCGACGCCCAGATCTTCGTCATCGATGTGGCCGGTGGTGACGACATTCCGCGGAAGGGCGGGCCGGGGGTGACCACGGCCGATCTGCTCGTCGTCAACAAGACCGACCTCGCGCCGTACGTCGGCTCCGACCTCGGGCGGATGGCCGCCGACGCCAAGGCGCAACGTGCCGAACTGCCCGTCGTCTTCCAGTCGCTGAGGAGCGAGGCCGGGGTGACGGACGTCGCAGGGTGGGTGCGGGCGCAGCTCGCCGCGTGGACGGCGTGACCGTGAGCGGGGTGCGGGCCACCGCCCGGATCGTCGCCCGGGAGGACGGCAGGGGCGGTACGGCCCTGCCCGTGCTTCAGGGGGAGGGGCCGCTCGCGCTGCGGCGGACGCGGGGCAGTGGCGCCGAGGCCCGCGTCATGCTCGTCGGGGCGATGAGCGGGCCGCTCGGCGGGGACGAGTTCGCCGTCGAGGCCGAGGTGGGGAGCGGGGCACGGCTGAGGGTCGGGTCGGCCGCCGCCACCATCGCGCTGCCCGGGCAGTCCAAGGGCGAGGCACGCTACGACGTGCGGCTCGACGTCGCTGACGGCGGCGAACTGGAGTGGCTGCCCGAGCAGTTGATCTCCGCGCACGGCAGCGACCTGTATGTCAGGACGCGGGTCGAGCTGGGCGATGCCGCTCGGCTCGTGCTGCGCGAGGAGCAGGTGCTCGGGCGGGTCGGGGAGCAACCCGGGCGGCTGACCAGTCGTCTTACGGTGTGTGTCGAGGGGCGGGTGATCCTCGACCAGGAGCTGGCCTGCGGGCCCGGAGCGCCGGGCGGGTGGGACGGTCCGGCCGTGCTGGGCGGGCACCGGGCCGTGGGGCAACTGGTCGTCGTACGACCCGAGTTCGGGGTGGAGCCCGTGGCGGCCCGGGTGCTGGGGGAGGGGGCCGTGGTGATGCCGCTCGCCGGGCCCGCCGTGCTCGTCAGCGCGGTGGCGGCCGATGCCCTGCGGCTGCGGCGGGTGCTGGACGAGGCGCTGGCCGCTGTGGCGTGAAATTCCGCTGAGCGGGACAACGGTCACCGTTTATCGGATTGGTAAAGAAGGTCAACGACCCCTGTTCTCGGCATGTTCACAGCCGAAAGGATCGCCCCTGACAATCGCAATGACGTTGGGGGAGGTCCCACTTGAGGGATATGAGACGAAAGAAGCGGGCCACCGCGCTCGGCTCGGCCGGTGTGCTCGCCGCGGCGACGCTCATAGCCGGCGCCGTCGCGGCGCCGAGTGCCAGCGCGACCGCCGGCTCGCGGCCCGCCAAGGACCGCGAGGCCCGAGGTGCGGCCATCGCGGCCGAGCGGGCGGCGAAGGCCGGGATCGACTGGCAGGACTGCCCCGCCGACTGGGGTTTCGAGAAGCCCATCCAATGCGGGTACGTCAGCGTCCCGGTCGACTACGCGCATCCGTACGGCAAGCAGATCAAGCTGGCCGTCGACCGCATCGGCAACACGGGGACGAAGGAGGAGCGCCAGGGTGCGCTCGTCTACAACCCGGGTGGCCCCGGCGCTTCCGGCATGCGCTTCCCGCGTCGGGTCACGACCAAGAACCCGGTGTGGGTCAACGTGGCCAAGGCGTACGACTTCGTGGGCTTCGACCCGCGCGGTGTCGGCCACTCCGCGCTGATCTCCTGCATCGACCCGCAGGAGTTCGTGAAGGCGCCCAAGGCCGACCCGGTGCCGGACTCCGAGGCCGAGAAGCTGGCCCAGCGCAAGCTGGCCGCCGAGTACGCCAAGGGCTGCGCCGAGCGCACCGGCAAGGCGATGCTCTCGCAGATGACCACGCCCAACACGGTGCGCGACCTGGATGTCATCCGTGCCGCGCTCGGTGAGAAGAAGCTCAACTACCTGGGCGTCTCCTACGGCACCTACATCGGCGCCGTCTACGGCACCATGTTCCCGGGCCATCTGCGCCGCATGATCGTGGACAGCGTCGTCAACCCGTCGCGGGAGAAGATCTGGTACCAGGCCAACCTGGACCAGGACGTCGCCTTCGAGGGCCGCTGGAAGGACTGGGAGGACTGGGTCGCCGCCAACGACGCCGCCTTCCACCTCGGCACCACGCGCGACGCGGTCCAGGCGAAGTGGCTGGAGCTGCGCGCCACCGCCAAGAAGAGCCCCCTCGGCGGGGTCGTCGGCCCGGCCGAGCTGATCTCCTTCTTCCAGAGCGCCCCGTACTACGACTCCTCGTGGGTGCCGGTCGCCACGGCGTTCAGCAAGTACTTCGCCGGCGACACCAAGGCGCTGGTCGACGCGGCCGCCCCGGACATGTCCAACACGGCGGGCAACATCACCGCGGAGAACGGCAACGCCGTCTACACGGCCGTCGAGTGCACCGACGCCAAGTGGCCCACCAGCTGGAAGAAGTGGGACAGGGACAACACCGAGCTCAACAAGAACTACCCGTTCATGACGTGGGCCAACGCCTGGATGAACCTGCCGTGCGCCACCTGGCCGGTCAAGCAGCAGACCCCGGTGAACGTCAAGACCCACAAGGGCCTGCCGCCGGTCATGATCGTGCAGTCCACGCGTGACGCCGCCACCCCGTACGACGGCGCCGTCGAACTGCACAACCGCTTCCAGGGCTCCCGCCTGATCACCGAGAAGGACGCGGGCTCGCACGGTGTGACCGGCCTGGTCAACCCGTGCATCAACCAGAAGGTGGACGACTACCTCCTGAGCGGCAAGCTGGACTCCGCGGACGTGACCTGCACCCCGCACGCCACGCCCAAGCCGTAACCGGCAGCGATACGAAGTGAGGGGCGGCCGGAACACTCCGGCCGCCCCTTCCTCGTGCTCAGCTCGTCCTAACCCAGTGGCATCCGCGGGAGGCGGCGCGCCTTCTTCTCCGCCGCGCCGGCCGCCTCGGCCTGCTGCGCCTTGGCGACGGCCGCGTACTCGTCGACGTACTCCTGCTCGGAGAGCTTCAGAATCGCGTACATGATCTCGTCGGTGATGGCCCGCAGGATCGCCTTCTCGTTCTCCATGCCGGCGTAGCGGGAGAAGTCGAGGGGCTTGCCGAAGCGGATGACGACCGGGTGGATGTTCGGGATGACCTTGCCGGGCGGCTGCGCCTCGAAGGTGCCGATCATCGCGCAGGGGATGACGGGCACCTGGGCCCGCAGGGCCATCACCGCCACCCCGACCTTGCCCTTGTAGAGGCGACCGTCGTGCGAGCGGGTGCCCTCCGGGTAGATGCCGAGCAGTTCGTTCTTGCGCAGCACGCCGAGGCCCTCTCGGATGGCGGCCTGGCCCGCCTCCTTGCCGGTGCGGTCGACCGGGATCTGCCCGGCGCTGCGGAAGAAGGTCGCGGTGAGGCGGCCCTTGATGCCGGGACCGGTGAAGTACTCCTTCTTCGCGAGGAAGGTGATGCGGCGCTTGAGGATGGCCGGCATCAGGAAGTGGTCCGAGAAGGACAGGTGGTTGCCGGCGACGATCGCCGGACCTTCGGCAGGTACGTGTTCGAGGCCTTCGATGCGAGGCCGGAAGACCAGTCTCAGCAGAGGTCCCAACAACACGTATTTGAGCACGTAGTAGAACAAAGGGTCGCTCCTCACTCCGGCGGATCGCCTGTGCCGCCGCGTTCCAGCAGGTCAACCGGCGTGTCGTGGGATCGCCAGTCTATGTGCAGGCGCAGTTCGCCGGAACACGGCGGACGCCGCGTCGCGCGCGTGGGGACAACTGCCGCACCAGCCTCCAGTTACCGACCGGTAGACAGCAACCTGATGGCACATCATGGCGCGATCGCGTTCAACTGCTGGCGGACGCCCGGCCCTTGCGGCGCACCACCCCGTCTGCTCGCTCACAGCCGCACGATGACCAGGGCGGTGTCATCGGTCGCACCTCCCGGCGGCAGCAGCTCCAGCAGGACCGCGTCGGCCAGCCGTTCCGGGTCCTCGGTGCGGTGGCGGGCCAGCGAGTCGGCGAGGCGGGCCAGTCCGGTGTCGATGTCCTCGCCTCTGCGTTCGACCAGACCGTCGGTGTAGAGGACGAGGGTGGCGCCCTCGGCGTACCGCGTGCAGGCCTCGGGTCTGGGCATCGGGTCGGGTCGGGCGTCGAGCGGCGGGTCGGTGGCCTGGTCGAGGAACTCGATACGGCCGTCTGCGTGGACGAGGACCGGCGGAAGGTGGCCGGCGCTGCTGTAGGTGATGGTGTGCTCGTCGAAGTCGATGAACGTCGTGACGGCGGTGGCGGACTCGGCGCCGTCGACCACGTTCGCATACCGGCCCAGGACGTTCAGCGCCTCGCCCGGGCCCTTGGCGACCCGGGAGGCGGCGCTCAGCGCGCTGCGCAGCTGGCCCATGACCCCGGCGGCTGCGAGCCCGTGTCCGACCACGTCGCCCACCGCCACGCCGATGCGATGGCCGCCCACCAGGTCGACCAGGTCGTACCAGTCCCCGCACACGTTGAGTGAGCCGACGGCGGGCCGGTAGCGCACGGCGGCGTGCTGGTGGCCGGCCTGCCGGCGGGCGGGCAGCATCGCCTCCTGCAGTGCGATGGCCACCTCGCGCTCGCGGGCGTGGGCCTGCCGGAGCCGCTCGTTGAGGTCCTGCAGTTCGCGGGCGCGGGTGTACAGCTCGGCCTCGAGCACCCGGGCCCGGCTGCCGCGCGGGCTGCCCCTGGCCTTGATCAGCTCGGTGACCTCCTCGACGCGGTGCACCAGCAGCACCACCTTGCCGTCCGGGCCGAGCACCGGCGCGTTGACCGGGCTCCAGTAGCGCTCCTCCCACTCGCCGGGCCGGTCGGGGCTCTCGACGTCGTAGCGCTGCAGGGCCATGGCGTCGCGCTCGCCGGTCTCCAGCACCCGCTGCAGCGAGGCCGCCAGATTGCGCATGCCGGAGGCCGTGGAGTCGTTCGGGTTGTCGGGGAAGACGTCGAACAGATAGTGGCCCACCACATTTTCGCGGGTGCGCCCGGCATTGTGCAGGAACTCCTCGTTGGCGTCGGCGAACACCAGCTCGGGCGTCAGCAGCGCCACCATCCCCGGCAGGCACTGGAACACTGCCGCGTAGTCGATCGCCCCATCGTTCATGGCTGCCGCCTCATCGCCGGGTTCACGCCATTTTCCCATGTGATGCGGTGTATGTGCGGTATCGGTGTGTCAGGCCGGGGGATCCGTCAGGGACTGCTCGGCCCAGATGACCTTTCCCTCGGGGACGAAACGGGTGCCCCACCGCTCGGTGAACTGCGAGACCAGAAGGAGCCCGCGGCCGCCCTCGTCGGTGGTGCGCGGATGGCGCAGATGGGGTGCGGTGGCGCCGCCGTCGGAGACCTCGCAGATCAGAGCGCGTTCCCTGATCAGGCGGAGCCGGATGGGGCCTTCGGCGTGCCGGATGGCGTTGGTGACCAGCTCGCTGACCACGAGTTCCGTGGTGAAGGCCAGCTCCTCCAGGCCCCACTCGGTCAGCTGCCGGGTGGCTTCCTTGCGGGCGTCGGCGACGACGGCCGGGTCCGCGGGCAGGTCCCAGTCGGCTACCTGGTCGGCGCCCAGCAGCCTGGTGCGGGCCATCAGCAGGGCCACGTCGTCGTCCGGGCGGTCCGGGATCAGCGTGTCGACCACGGCCCGGCAGCGCAGGTCGAGGGAGGGTGCGATCCGCTCCAGGGCCCGGCGCAGCCGGTCACGGTCCGCGTCGACCGGACGGTCGTCGTCCTCGCGGGCCAGCAGCCCGTCGGTGTGCAGGACGAGCGTGCTGCCCTCGGCGAGGGCCAGCTCCACCGCCTCGAAGGGCCGCCCGCCCACGCCGAGCGGCGGCCCCTGCGGCAGGTCCACGAAACTGACACTGCCGTCGGGCAGGACGACGGCGGGTGCGGGGTGGCCCGCGGCGGCCATCGTGCACTGTCCGTCGACCGGGTCGTAGATGACGTACACACAGCCGGACCCCGCGACCTGCACGTCGACGCCCTCCGGATCGCCGAGCTCCTCTCGGCCGGTCCGAGCGACCAGGTCGTCCAGGTGCGCGAGCACCTCCTCGGGCGGCAGATCCTGCGCCGCCAGGGTGCGTACGGCGGTCCGCAGGCGCCCCATGGCCGCCGCGGCGTCTATGCCGTGCCCCGGCACCTCGCCCACGACGAGGGCGACGCGGGCGCCCGACAGCGGGATGAGGTCGTACCAGTCGCCGCCCAGGCCGGTGAGCTCGTCGGCCGGCCGGTAGCAGGCGGCCACCTCCACGGCGTCCTGATCGGGCAGCCGACGGGGGAGCAGGCTGCGCTGCAGCACCAGGGCCGCATTGCGTTCGCGGGCATAGCGGCGGGCGTTGTCCACGCAGACCGCGGCCCGCGAGACCAGGTCCTCGGCCAGGCTGAGGTCGTCCTCGTCGAAGGGCTCCTGAGGCCGGCGCCGGAAGAACGTGGTGACGCCGAGGGTGACGCCCCGCGCGCGGATCGGCACGATCATCACGGTGTGCAGATCCAGCTCCAGGAACGTGGCCGTACGGTCGCCGGCCCACTCCCGGGCCAGCGGGTCGAGCCGCTCCTCGCGCCAGGACAGACCGGTGGCCAGGCAGCGGATCGGGGGCGATCCGGGGAGATAGGTGGCCACCGCGCCGATCTCGACGACGGCTTCGGGGACGCCCGGGTTCACCGACTGGTGTCCGGCCCGCCGCAGGGGCACCGCCTCCGTGGGGCTGAGCGGCCCGGCCGGGGGTTCCGCGCCGCGCAGCACCCACTCCAGCAGGTCGACGCAGACGAAGTCGGCGCAGCCCGGCACGGCCACGTCGGCCAGCTCCTGGGCGGTCCGCACGATGTCCAGGCTGCGGCCGATCTGCTCGCCGGCCCGGTCGAGCAGGGCCAGCCGCTGCCGGGCGCGGTGCCGCTCGGTGATGTCGACGACGGTGTAATAGACGCCCATCGGGTGGCCGTGGTCGTCCTCGAGGCGGGTGAAGGACATCATGTGCGCCGTCTCCTGGAGCGGTGCCGAGCGCACACGGCCGACGTGCTCGTAGCCGACCACCGGCTGCCCGGTCTCCAGCACGCGCCGCATCTGCGTCTCGATGCCCTCGGAGTCGATGCCCGGCTGGATCTCCGCCAGCCGCCGACCCAGCCGCTCCCCTGGGGAGCCGCCGCCGAACCGCTCCAGGGCCGCGTTCGACCAGACGCACCGCAGATTCGCGTCCACGACCGCTATGCCGACGGGCGAGCCGGTCACCATCTGCTCCAGCACCGCGCGGCTCATGTCCCAGCCGCGTGCTCCGGCCATGTCGGAGAGCAGCACCAGCCAGTGGGCCCCGCCGCCGGGCCCCACCGCCGGAGTGATCCGGACCATTACGCGGACCGGGTGCCCGTCCTTGTGCCGGGCGGTCAGCAGCCCGGCCCAGCCGCCGTCCCTGCGGCACCGCTCGGCCACCTCGGGCACCCGTGCGGCGTCCTCCGTGGCCAGCAGGCCGGTCACCGGGGTGCCGACCACCTCGGGGGCGGTGTAGTCCAGCAGCCGCCGGGCGTCCCGGGTCCAGCTGGTCACCACGCCCTGGGCGTCGAGCAGCAGAGGCGCGGCATCGGCCACGTCGAACCGCTGCCGGGCAAGGTCCTGCTCCTCGTCAGTGCCCACGGCCGACCTCTCTGTCGCTGAGAGTGGTCTACCACCTCTTGTCCCCATCTTCACCCTCCGGGCAATCGGTGAGGACGCAGAGAAGAGCGGGGGGCGGAGTCCGGCCGCCCCCCACCCCGGTCAGGAACCCAGGACCTTCTCCAGTGCGCCGATCGCGGACTCCAGCTCCTCGCCGGTGATGGTCAGCGGCGGCGCCAGCCGAATGGTGGAGCCGTGGGTGTCCTTGACCAGGACCCCCTCGCGCTGGAGGCGTTCGCTGATCTCGCGGCCGGTGCCGATGGCCGGGTCGACGTCGACGCCCGCCCACAGGCCGCGGGCGCGGAAGCCGGCGACGCCCTTGCCGACCAGGGCGGCCAGGCCACCGCGCAGGACCACGCCCAGCTCGGCGGCCCGGCGCTGGTACTCGCCCGTCTCCAGCAGTTCCACGACGGCCGTGCCGACAGCGGCGGCGAGGGGGTTGCCGCCGAACGTCGAACCGTGCTCGCCCGGCCGCAGCACGCCGAGCACGTCCCGGCGGGCGACCACCGCGGACACCGGGACGATGCCGCCGCCCAGCGCCTTGCCCAGCAGCAGGACGTCCGGGACGACGCCTTCGTGCTCGACGGCGAGGGTACGGCCGGTGCGGCCGAGGCCCGACTGGATCTCGTCCGCGATGAACAGACAGCCCTTGCGGCGGGTCAGCTCCCGCACTCCCGTCAGATAGCCCTCGTCGGGGATGACGACACCCGCCTCGCCCTGGATGGGCTCGATGAGCACGGCCGCGGTCGTCTCGTCGACCGCCGCCTCCAGCGCCGCCAGGTCGTTGTACGGCACGATCCGGAAGCCCGGCGTGAACGGGCCGAAGCCCGCCCGTGCGGTCTCGTCCGTGGAGAAGCTGACGATCGTCGTCGTACGGCCGTGGAAGTTCTCCGCCGCGACCACGATCGTCGCCCGGTCGGCGGGGACGCCCTTGACCTCGTACGCCCACTTGCGGGCCACCTTGATGCCGGACTCGACCGCCTCGGCGCCCGTGTTCATCGGCAGCACCATGTCCAGGCCGGTCAGCTCGGCCAGCCGCTCGGCGAACTCGGCGAGCCTGTCGTTGTGGAAGGCGCGCGAGGTGAGCGTGAGGCGGTCCAGCTGGCGGTGGGCCGCCTCGATCAGCGCGGGGTGGCGGTGGCCGAAGTTGAGGGCCGAGTAGCCGGCCAGCATGTCGAGGTAGCGGCGGCCCTCGACGTCCTCCACCCAGGTGCCCTCGGCACGCGCGACGACCACGGGCAGCGGGTGGTAGTTGTGCGCCAGGACCGGTTCCTCGGCGCGGATCAGCTCGGCGGACGAACGCGTGGTCACGGGAGCGGTCATGAACGGATCTCCTGAGTGCAGCACTTGATGCCGCCGCCTGCCTTGCGGAACTCGGACAGGTCGACGGGCACGGGGACATAGCCGCGGCCGGCGAGGGCGGTGGCGAGGGACTCGGCCTGGGGCGCGATGAAGACGTTGCGGCCGTCGGAGACGGAGTTGAGACCGAAGGCCAGCGCGTCGTCCAGGGTGGCGAGCACCGCGTCCGGATACAGCCGCGCCAGCACCTCCCGGCTGCCCGGGGAGAAAGCCTCCGGGTAGTAGGAGATGTTGTCGTCGTCCAGGACGAACAGCGCGGTGTCCAGATGGTAGAAGCGCGGGTCCACCAGCGTCAGGCTGATCACCGGGTGGCCGAAGAACTCCTGCACCTCGCGGTGCGCCTCGCGGGTCGTACGGAACCCGGTGCCGGCCAGGACGTAGCGGCCCGTCCAGACCAGGTCGCCCTCGCCCTCGCAGACGGCCTCGGGGCGGTGGACGTCGAAGCCGGCCGCCTTGAACCAGGTGTCGTAGTGGGTGGACTCCGGGCGCCGCTCGGGCGCGTGGAAGAGGGAGCCGAAGACGCGGCCGTCGACGACGACCGCCGAGTTCGCGGCGAAGACCATGTCCGGGAGGCCGGGGGCCGGCTCCAGGGTGTCGACGGTGTGGCCATGGGTCCGGTAGGCGCCGATCAGCGCCTGCCACTGCTCCTGGGCCAGGTCCACGTCGACGCGGACATCGGGTTGCATCCAGGGGTTGATCGCGTACTGCACGGCGAAATGTCTGGGTTCGCAGACGAGGAAGCGCCGCCGGCGCGGCACACGGGAATCGGACACAGAGGGGTTCCTCCGCTTCCTGCGGTGTCGAGGGTGGGTTGACACCAAGGTAGGAAGTGACGGAGTAAAGCGACAAGGAACGAGAATTGCGTGTCCGCGCAGGAATGCTGCGTCTTGGACCGGTTATACGCAGCGCCGCTGCGCGTTCGGACGTTTATTCGGGGGCGGGCTGGGTCGCGCCCGCCTCTGGGCTCTCCGGGAGCAGATGGGACAGCACCATCACGCTGATCGTCTTGCGGATGAAGGGCTCGATGCGGATCCGCTCCAGGACCTCCTCGAAGTGGTCCACGTCCCGCGCCCGTACGTGCAGCAGCGCGTCCGCGCCGCCGGTCACCGTCATCGCCGCCGTGATCTCCGGATGGTTGCGGACCACCTCCGCGAGCCGCCGCGGCGGGGCCGCGCCCTCGCAGTACACCTCGACGTACGCCTCCGTGCGCCACCCGAGCGCCGCCGGCTGCACCGTGGCGGTGAACCCGGTGATCACGCCCGTCTCGCGCAGCCGGTCCACGCGCCGCTTGACCGCCGTGGACGACAGCCCGACGGCCGCACCGATCTCGGCGAAGCTCGTCCTGGCGTTCGCCATCAACGCGGTGATGATCTTCCGGTCGAGCTCGTCGAAGGGGGCCGGCCTGCTGTTCATGTCGGCACTGTATCCAGCACGGACGTCCACACCACGGCACATGTCCACAGGTGCGGATTCCACCTACACTCCGGGTTCATGCTGCGCGCCCTCGCCGTCGACGACGAACGCCCCTCGCTGGAGGAACTGCTGTATCTGCTGAACGCGGACCCCCGCATCGGCAGCGCGGAGGGCGCAGGCGACGCGACCGAGGCGCTGCGCCGCATCAACCGGGCGCTCCAGTCCGGTCCGGGCGGTCCCGAGGCCATCGACGTCGTCTTCCTCGACATCCACATGCCCGGCCTCGACGGCCTCGACCTGGCCCGGCTGCTGACCGGGTTCGCCCAGCCGCCGCTGGTCGTGTTCGTCACCGCCCACGAGGACTTCGCCGTACAGGCATTCGACCTCAAGGCCGTCGACTACGTCCTCAAGCCCGTCCGCAAGGAACGCCTCGCGGAGGCCGTTCGCCGCGCCGCCGAACTGACGGGCAACACCCCGCGCATCCCCGTGCACGAGCCCGACCCCGACCAGATTCCGGTCGAACTCGGCGGTGTGACGCGCTTCGTCGCCGTCGACGACATCACCCACGTCGAGGCCCAGGGCGACTATGCCCGTCTGCACACCGACAGGGGCAGCCACCTCGTACGGATCCCGCTGTCCACCCTGGAGGAACGCTGGCGCTCCCGCGGCTTCGTCCGCATCCACCGCCGTCACCTGGTCGCTCTGCGGCACGTCGGTGAACTCCGTCTGGACGCGGGCACGGTGAGCGTCCTGGTCGGCGCCGAGGAACTGCAGGTCAGCCGCCGCCACGCACGCGAACTGCGGGACCTGCTGATGAGGAGGCCGTAGCCGTGCCCAGCCAGGACCCCGCCGAGCGGCGCGTCGTCGTGACCGGCCCGCCGCGCCGCACCCTCCCCCACGCTCGGCTTCGCTCGCGCGGGCGGTACCCCCATGCCTCCGGCTACTACCGCCCGCGCACCGAGATCGACGAGCAGACCACCCTCGGGCACACCTACGTCCGCTCCCTCATGCGCACCCAACTCCGTGCCGCACTCGCGGTGTTCGCGTTCCTCGGCCTGCTGATCGGCCCGCTGCCCCTGGTCTTCGCCGCCACACCGGACGCCCGCCGACTGCAGTGGGTGATCCTCGGCTTCTGCCTCTACGCCCCGATGGTCCTGCTCGCCCTGTGGTACGTCCGGCGCGCCGAGCGCAACGAACGGGACTTCGTGCGCCTCGTCGAGGACCGCTGAACGAGGACCGATGAACGAGGACCGATGAACTCCAGTTATGCCGTCCCCGCCGTCGCCCTCGTGGTCGTGGCGACCGTCCTGGTCGGCGCCTTCGGCCTGCGCATCTCCCGTACCACCTCCGACTTCTACGTCGCCTCCCGCACCGTCGGCCCCCGCCTCAACGCGGCCGCCATCAGCGGCGAGTACCTCTCCGCCGCCTCCTTCCTGGGCATCGCGGGCCTGGTCCTGGTCCAGGGCCCCGACATGCTCTGGTACCCGGTCGGCTACACCGCCGGCTATCTGGTCCTGCTGCTGTTCGTCGCCGCCCCGCTGCGCCGCTCCGGCGCCTACACGCTGCCCGACTTCGCCGAGGCCCGGCTGGCCTCGCAGGGGGTACGGCGGCTGGCCGGGGCGTTCGTCGTCGGCGTCGGCTGGCTGTATCTGCTGCCCCAACTCCAGGGCGCGGGGCTGACGTTGACGGTGCTGACGGGTGCGCCCGGCTCGCTCGGCGGGCTGATCGTGGCCGTCGTCGTGGTCGCCACCGTCGCCGCCGGCGGGATGCGCAGCATCACCTTCGTCCAGGCCTTCCAGTACTGGCTCAAGCTCACCGCCCTGCTGGTGCCCGCCCTGTTCCTGGTCCTCGCCTGGCAGGGCGACGGCGCGCCCCGCCACGCCTTCGAGGAGCCGGCGACCCTCCGTGAGCAGCGCGTCGTACGCGTCGACGACAGCCTCGACCTGAAACTGGACCGGCCGCTGACCGTCACCGTGACCGGCACGGTCGACGGCCGCACCCACGACGGCGGACGGATCCGACTGCCCCCCGGCACCCACCACATCGAGCGGGGCACCCGGCTGGCCTTCGCCAAGGGCGCCACCGTCCCGGCCGCCGACCGCGGCACCAACGGCGGCATGTCGACCTCGCTGGCCTCCAGCCGCGAGGAACGCCCGCTCTACGCCACCTACGGGCTGATCCTCGCCACCTTCCTCGGCACCATGGGCCTGCCGCACGTCGTCGTCCGCTTCTACACCAGCCCGCACGGCGTCGCCGCCCGCCGCACCACCGTGGCCGTGCTCGGACTGATCGGCGCCTTCTACCTCCTGCCGCCCCTGTACGGCGCCCTCGGCCGCCTCTACACCCCCGAACTCACCCTCACCGGCGACGCGGACGCCGCCGTCCTGCTGCTGCCCGACCGCATGATCGGCGGCGTGGGCGGCGACCTGCTGGGTGCGCTGGTGGCGGGCGGCGCCTTCGCCGCGTTCCTGTCCACGGCGTCCGGGCTGACCATGGCCGTGGCCGGGGTGCTCACCCAGGACGTCCTGCCGACGCGCGGAGTACGGCACTTCAGGCTCGGCACGGTGCTCTCGATGGCGGTGCCGCTCGCCGCCAGCGTCATCGTCGGCGGGCTTCCCGTCGCCGATGCCGTCGGGCTGGCCTTCGCGGTGTCCGCGTCGTCCTTCTGCCCGCTGCTCGTCCTCGGCATCTGGTGGCGCAGGCTGACCCCGCCGGGCGCGGCCGCCGGGATGCTGACCGGCGGCGGTTCGGCGTTCCTGGCGGTGGCCGCGACGATGGCGGGCTTCCCGGGCACGGGCCCGCTGCACGCCTTACTGGCCTGGCCCGCCCTCTGGTCGGTGCCGCTGGGCTTCCTCACCATGGTGCTGGTGTCCTTGGCCACCCCGGGCCGCGTGCCGGGCGGCACGGAGGCGATCCTGGCGAGGTTCCATCTGCCGGAGGAGCTGCGCGCGGAGGTGAAGGCGTGAGCGGATTCCTCGCCGGACTGTGCGTGGCCGTCCTGCCGCTGCTGGCCGGCGGGTTCTGGCTCGGCCGGCGTACGGCACGCCCCGAGAGCCTCGGCGGACTCGGCACCCCGGTCGAGCACGCCACCTTCCAGACCCTGCACACCGCCTCCCTGGCCGCACCCCCGCTGCGGGCCGGACTGACCGAGGAGACCGCACGCAAGTCCGCCCGCCGGCTGCGCACCCTCCTCGGCACGGACGCCCTGTGCCTGACGGACCAGAAGGAGGTCCTGGTCTGGGACGGCGTCGGCGGCCACCACCGCGGCGAGATCATGGAACGCCTCGCCGGACCCCTGGAGACCGGCCGCGGCGAGGCCTTCCCCCTCAAGTGCCCCGACCCGGACTGCCAGGTGCGCTGGGCGGTCGTCGCCCCCCTCACCGTCGACGACCGCGTGCACGGCGCCCTGGTCGCCTGCGCCCCCCGCGAGTCCGCCGTCCTCGTCCGGGCCGCCGGAGAGGTCGCCCGCTGGGTGAGCGTCCAGCTGGAGCTGGCCGATCTCGACCAGTCCCGCACCCGTCTGATCGAGGCCGAGATCAAGGCACTGCGCGCCCAGATCTCCCCGCACTTCATCTTCAACTCGCTCGCGGTGATAGCCAGCTTCGTCCGCACCGACCCCGAACGCGCCCGCGAACTCCTTCTGGAATTCGCCGACTTCACCCGCTACTCGTTCCGCAGGCACGGCGACTTCACCACCCTCGCCGACGAACTGCACGCCATCGACCACTACTTGGCGCTGGTGCGGGCACGCTTCGGCGACCGCCTCTCCGTCACCCTGCAGATCGCCCCCGAGGTGCTCCCGGTCGCCCTGCCCTTCCTGTGCCTGCAGCCGCTCGTCGAGAACGCCGTCAAACACGGCCTGGAGGGCAAGGCGGCGCCCGCCGGCAAGAGCCACATCAGCATCACCGCGCAGGACGCCGGCGCCGAGGCCCTGGTCGTCATCGAGGACGACGGCGCCGGAATGGACCCCGACCTGCTGCGCCGCATCCTCGCAGGCGAGGTCAGCCCGTCGGGCGGCATCGGACTGTCCAACGTCGACGACCGCCTGCGCCAGGTCTACGGCGACGACTACGGGCTCGTCATCGAGACCGCCGTGGGAGCAGGCATGAAGATCACCGCCAGGCTGCCGAAATACCAGCCGGGAGTGCACTCGGCCGGGCGGCTGAGCGAGGAATGAACGGCACGTGCTGCGGAAGTGTCACGTGCTGCGGGAGGCGACCATCCCGAGGGTGAGCAGACCCAGCACGACCCAGCCGAACCACAGCCAGCCGTTGGAGCCGAGGGCCACCGTGTAGGCGGTCACCACGACCAGGCCGCCGACCGTGATCGCCCCCATCGCCTTCGTAGAACCGTCCGTAGAACCGGGCATCGCAACACCCTCCTCAGGATTCGTCCCCCTCCATGGTGCCCCCGTTCTGCATCCGTACGGTGCAGACGACGAAATGCGTGCCCGACCTCCAGGCGCCCTGGCTGCTCCAGGAACCGGAGGTGTACACCGACGGATCGAAGCCGTAGTCCCGCGGCGGCACGTCCTTCGCACAGGCCGCATCCGACTGCGTACGGGCCTCGGTGAGCGTGACGTCCCTGCCCAGCCGGGTGAAACCGAGCACCTGCTCGTCGTGCGGGCCGCTGCAGGACACCAGCCGGGCGGCCCGGTCGGAGCGGGTCTGCAGACAGTCACGGCGCTGCATGTTCGCCGTGTCGGTGAAGTCCGAGCCGACCTTGCGCCGATCGCCGAGCGGCCCGTAGACCGGCCCGTGCGCGCCCAGCACCACACAGGCGGTGCGCCGCCCCGCGGCCTCGAACCCGGCCCCGGTGGGTACGACGGCGACGCTGCGGACGTCCGCCAGCCGCTCCCGGATCTCCTGCGTACGCTCCTCGCACCGGGTGGGCCCCAGCTTGCGCGCCTCGTCCGCGGACGCGGCCGACGCGAACGCCATCACCTGCCCGTCGGGGGTCTGGTCCCGGCAGGACGGATCCGGCCTCAGCCGCGGCACCCCCTGGAAACGGTCGCCCGGCCAGTCCGCGAGCACGCACTCGCCGTCCTTGAGCGGGGCGGAAAGCCCCACGGCCGAACCGTACGGCGAGGCCGTCCCGTCGCCGCCGCTCTTCTGGTGCGCCACGGCGTACCAGACCCCGCCCAGGGCCAGCACCAGACCGAGCGAGGCGGCGAGGACCGCCCGCAGCGCCCGTGGGAGCTCGCGGCGACGGTGGGCGGGACCGGACGCGGACGCGACGACCGGCCCGAAGCCGTTCGTCCCGGGCCCCGGCGGAAAGGGAGCGGCTGTGGGCCCGGCCCAGGGCGGCTGCGAACCCGGGTCGGTCTGCGTCCGGGCGTACGCCTCGGCCTGCGGCGTGACGATCCGCGACAGCGCAGCCTCCGCCTCCGGCGCGGACGGTCGCCGCCCCGGATCCTTCTCCAGCAGCGCCTGCAGTACGGGGCCCAGCGCACCGGCGCGCAGGGCCGGACGCGGCTCCTCCATGACCACCGCGGTGACCTCGGCGAGGTGCGACTCGCGCTCGAAGGGGCCGTGGCCCTCGACGCCGTGGTAGAGCGTGCAGCCCAGCGAGAACAGGTCGGCGGCCGGGGTCGGCGGCCCGCCCGTGGCCCGTTCCGGCGCCAGATAGCCCGACGTCCCCACCAGCACGGACGCCAGCGTGTACCGCGTCTCGCCGGCGTCCGGCTGCACCGAGATGCCGTAGTCGGTGAGCAGGATGCGTCCGTACGGCGCCCCGGAGCGGTCCGGGGCGAGCAGGATGTTCGCCGGTTTCACGTCCCGGTGCAGGACGCCCCGCTCGTGCCCGGCGGTCAGCGCGTCCAGTACGGCCAGCCCGATGCGGGCGCACTCGGCGGGCGCGAGGGGGCCGCGCGTCTCGACCAGCTCCTTGAGGTCGACGGCGCCCGCCACGTACTCCATGACGATCCAGGGCAGCCCCTCGTGCTCCAGCACGTCGTGCACCGTGACCACATGCGGGTGGCCGCGCAGTCCCGCCGCGTGCCGGGCCTCCGCGCGGGCCCGCGCGACCCGGGCCTCCCGCTCGTCGCCGGTCGGGTCCGGGTCCCGGAACGCGATCTCCTTGAGCGCGACCTCGCAGGCGAGTCTCTGGTCGTGGGCGAGCCACACATGGCCCATGCCACCGCTGCCGAGCCGGTTCAGCAGCAGATAGCGGCCGGCGATGACCCGGCCCACTCCCGACGTGGGTGATCCTGAATGCATCCGGTGACTCCCCGGTTCTGCGGAGGCGCTACGTGATCGCGATCGAGGCGGGCCCCGAGCTCGCGGGCTCACGCGTGGCAGGTGCGCTGCTCGCCGACCCGCCGGTGGCCGGAGCGCTCGTGGTCCCGGGCGGCGGGGCGCTCGTGGTGACCGGTTTGCCGGGCGGGGGCGCGCTGCTGGTGACCGGGGCGCTGGTCGTCGCGGGCGAACCGGTCGTCGGCGGCGGCGAACTGGGCGGCGCGCTCGACGGGGGCGCCTTGGAACGGGGCGGCGCACTCGACGACGACGCGGGGCCGCTGCCCGACGGCGACGGCGACGACGGCGATGCCGGTGACGACCGGGACGACGACGGCGAGGACGGCGGCGCTGTGGACGGCGGCCCCGACGTCGAGGGCGGCGGGGGAGCGGTCGCCTCGTGAGACGTCCCCCCGGCCACGCTCAGCGTCACGTACGCCCCGAACCCCAGCCTGCTCCCCGGCGGCGGGTCCGACGCCGTCACCCGCGCGTCGTCGGGCGGTCGTGCCTTGCCGTCGTATCCGGCCGCGAGCCCCGCGTCGGCCAGCCGCCGGCTCGCATCCCCGAACGTCGTCCCGGCGAGCCGGGGCACGGCCCGTTCCCTGCGCGTCTCGAAGGTCTTGTCGTGCGCCCCCGTCGTGCCGACCGGCCGGTCGATGCCCACGGCGGGATCGCCGACGTCGACCAGAACGAGCCGCTGCATTTTCCGGGAGGCCGGCTGCACGGCCACCACGGAGGAGCGCTGATATCCCCGCCACTTCTCGTTCCCGTCCCCGAACTTGACCGAAATCCTGTCTGTGTCACCCGTGAAGGGACGCAGTGGATTTCCGCACGAGCACTTCACAGCCGGAAGTCCCTGTTCATCGACGAGTACGGCGATTCCCGCCTCCAGCAGGGAGTTGAAGGGAACAGCCTTTCCCTTCTTGTAGTCGTGATTCTGCACGAGCGTGTCGTGACGCAGGAGAACTGGAGTGAGCCGGTCCAGGTATCCCGGAATCTCATCCGTGGTGATGTCCAGCGCAGTCGCCCACGCCTGCGCCTTCTGATGATTCCTGGGGTCCGTGAGGAATGCCTTGAGCTGCTTGACATCGCAGATGGTCGGCTTCCTCGTGCCCCCGTACAGACCGGGCGTGTCCCCCTGCTGCAGACTCCCCTGCACCCTCTGCGGCCTGATCGCGGCGTCATGGCCCAGCCCGCTGCCCTCGTCGAAGAAAGGCGCGAGGGAGGGAACTCCCGCGGCCACCGCCTTCACGACGAGCAGCGGTGTACTTCGATCACAACCGCTGAGCGCCAGTACGAAAACGAGCAGGACGGCGACCTTGCGAATCGCCGATTTCCCGGCCCCTTGCATAAATGCGTGAAGTGTCATCACCGCTCCCCCCGGCGGTTCCCCCCATGCACTTCATGCTACTGAATGCTTTCGAATGACGAGGCCTTCAACGCCCGCGTGCGTTCAATGAGGCCAAATAGGCGTTGTATGCCTCGAGTTCCTTGTCGCCGTCACGGTCGGCAGCCCGGTCCTTGCGGCGGGCCTGTCGCTGCTCGGAGCCGTACCACTGGAACAGCAGGGCGAGCAGCACCAGCACGGAGGGGATCTCGCTGAACGCCCAGGCGATGCCGCCCGCCGCGGTCTGGTCGGAGAGCGCCTCGATGCCGAGAGAGGCGGGTGGGTTCTTGAACGTCTCCACCATCGGCGTCGAAGCCATCATCAGGGCGATGCCGAAGAACGCGTGGAACGGCATGCCCGCGAACAGCTCCAGCATCCGCATCAGATAGCCCGGCCGCTGCGGTCCGGGGTCCACCCCGATGATCGGCCAGAAGAACACGACGCCCACGGCGAGGAAGTGCACCATCATCGCGATGTGCCCCGCCCTGGAGCCCATCAGGAAGTCGAAGATCGGGGTGAAGTACAGCGCGTACAGGCTCGCGATGAACAGCGGAATGGTGAACGCGGGATGCGTGATGATCCGCATGTACCGGCTGTGCAGCAGCATCAGCAGCACTTCGCGCGGCCCCCTGCGGCCGTTGCCCGCGGTCGGCAGTGCGCGCAGGGCGAGCGTGACGGGCGCGCCGAGCAGGATCAGGATCGGCGACAGCATGCTGATGATCATGTGCTGCACCATGTGCACGCTGAACATGACCATGCCGTAGTCGTTGAGCTTCGTGCACATCACGAGCCCGATGGTCAGCACACCGAGGACGAACGACACCGTCCGCGCCGCCGACCACCTGTCCCCGCGCCGCCGCAGCCGCACCACGCCGTACGCGTACAGCCCGAGCCCCACCAGGCAGGCCACGAGGAAGAACGGGTCCGCCGACCACTGAAGACCCCGCCCCAGCGTGAACGGCGGCAGATCCATGGTCATGCCGTGCCCGCTGTGATCCATCCAACGGCTCCTGATTCGTGGGGGTTGTGCGCTGTCTGTCCGGACCCAGAGTAGAACCGCCCCCGGCCGCTGCTGCGACCGGGGGCGGACTCTTCAATTCCGTACGAGATCAAATGCGCACTACAGAACGCACTCCGCCTCGTCGTACCGCTCCGAGGGAACCGTCTTCAGCGTCTCGACGGCCTCCGCCAGAGACACCATCACGATGTCGGTCCCCCGCAGCGCGGTCATCTTGCCGAACTCGCCCCGGTGCACCGCCTCCACGGCGTGCCAGCCGAAGCGGGTGGCCAGCACACGGTCGTACGCCGTCGGCGTACCGCCACGCTGGACGTGCCCCAGGATGACCGGCCGGGCTTCCTTGCCCAGCCTCTCCTCCAGCTCGATGGAGAGCTGGCGGGCGATCCCGGCGAAGCGCTCGTGGCCGTAGATGTCCTTGCCGCCCTCGTCGAACTCCATGGAACCGGCCTTGGGCTTGGCGCCCTCCGCCGCCACCACGATCGCGAAGCGCTTGCCCGCCTCGAACCGCTCGCCGACCCGCCTGGCCAACTCCTCGATGTCGAAGGGCCGTTCGGGGACGACGATGGCGTGCGCGCCGGCCGCCATGCCGGAGTGCAGTGCGATCCAGCCGGTGTGCCGGCCCATGACCTCCACGACCAGGACGCGCTGGTGGGACTCGGCGGTGGTCTTCAGCCGGTCCAGAGCCTCGGTCGCCACGCCGACGGCCGTGTCGAAGCCGAAGGTGACGTCCGTGACCGCGATGTCGTTGTCGATGGTCTTCGGGACGCCGACGATCGGCAGTCCCCTGTCGTACATCAGCCGGGCCGCCTTCAGCGTGCCCTCACCACCGATGGGGATGATCGCGTCGAGGCCGAGTTCCTCGACGTGGCCCTTGGCCCGCTCCACGCCGTCGCGCAGATGCGAGGGCTGGACGCGGGAGGAGCCGAGGATGGTGCCGCCGCGGGCCAGGATGCCGCCCACCGCGTCGAGGTCGAGCTTGAGGTAGTCGCACTCCAGGAGGCCTTTCCAGCCGTCCCGGAAGCCGATGACCTCGTCGCCGTGGTCGACGACGGCACGGTGCACGACGGACCGGATGACGGCGTTCAGGCCGGGGCAGTCGCCGCCGGACGTGAGGACACCAATGCGCATAGCCCGAAAGAACCTTCTCAACGTGGGCCGGGACCGGACCCCGTCGTCCGGCACGAACCCCGCCACCCTAGCGGCAGGAGGGGGCGGGGCAGCAGCATGCGTCCGCCTGCTGGACGACCCCGCTCACCTGTGCGGACGGGGTGTCAGACGGGCTGGTGGAGCGGACCTTGCATCCAGGTGTCAGGCGGGCTGCTGGGCTGCTGCGATGCGCTCGTTGCGCAGGGCCTCGTACCAGCGGTCGTCGGTCGGGGGCAGCGCGTTCACATCGAGCGCCAGCTTCAGCAGCAGGTCGGCGATCAGCGGGTTGCGCGCCAGCACCGGCCCGTGCATGTACGTACCGAAGACGGTGTCGTTGAACGCGCCTTCCGTGCCGTCGCCCGTGCCGTTGCCGTTGCCCAGCTTGACCTTGGCGAACGGGCGGGCCGTCGGGCCGAGGTGGGTGACGCCCTGGTGGTTCTCGAAGCCGGTCAGCGGGGGCAGGCCCAGGCGCGGGTCGATGTCGCCGAGCACGTCACCGACGCAGCGGTCGCCCTCACCGCGTACCGAGACCACGTCCAGCAGCCCGAGGCCGGGCTCGCGCTGGCCGAGGTCGTTGATGAACTCGTGGCCGAGGATCTGGTAGCCGGCGCAGACCGAGAAGACGATCGCGCCGTTCTCCACGGCCCGGTGCAGTCCGCCGTCCCGGCGCAGCCGCTCGGCCGCGAGCCGCTGCGGACGGTCCTCGCCGCCGCCGATCAGGTAGATGTCGCCGGAGGTCGGGATCGCCTGGTCGCTGCGCACGTCGAGGCGTGCCACGTCGAGGCCGCGCTGCCGGGCGCGGCGCTCCACGACGAGGACGTTGCCCTGGTCGCCGTAGGTGGAGAGCAGGTCGGGGTAGATCCAGACGATCCGCAGTTGGTTGTCGCTCACAAATGTCCCCTGTGTCAGTTGCCGACGCGGCGGCGCAGGTCCTGGAAGGCGGTGTAGTTGGCGATGACCTCGATCCGCCCCGGCGGACTCATCTGCACCGCCTGGTCGAGGTCGTCGCAGACCTGGAAGTGCTGGTTCGCGACCTCCAGACGCACCGCGAGGTCCAGCTTCCGGTCGCCGATCACACAGATCGGGTGGCCGGTCAGACGCGTGTAGTCGACGTCCCAGAGCCAGGAGGTGTCGGTGCCGTCGGCGCCGCGCGCGTTCACGGAGAGGATCACCGGGGTGGGCGGAGGATCGATCAGGCTGAACGTTTCGAGCCAGCCCGCCGGGTTCTTCGCGAGCAGCAGTCTCAGGTCGCGCTGCTGGAACTGCACCACGTCGTAGCGTCCGGCGACGGCCTGCACCTGGTACATGCGTTCCAGGGCGACCTGCGGCGGCACACCGAAGACGGCGGCCACGGCGGCGGAGCTGGCCGCGTTCGCCTTGTTCGCGCGCCCGGGCAGCTGCAGATGGATGGGCCATGCGGACCCGTGCGGGTCGAGGACGTGGTCCCCGGAGAGCGCCCAGCTCGGCGTGGGCCGGCGGAAACCGCACTCACCGCAGAACCAGTCGTCGCCCGGGCGCTGCATCACACCACCGCAGGACGGGCAGGACCAGGCGTCGTCCTTCCACATCTGCCCGGCGGCGACCCAGATCACATTGGGGGAGGAGGACGCGGCCCACACGACCAGCGGGTCGTCGGCGTTGGCGACGATGACGGCCTTCGACCCGGCCAGCCCCTCACGCCAGTTCTCCGCGAGCATGCGGGTCTCCGCGGCGCGGTCGAGCTGGTCGCGGGAGAGGTTCAGCAGCGCGATGCACTTCGGGGCGGTGTCCCGGGCGACCCCGGCGAGGTACTTCTCGTCGACCTCGATGACCCCGAACCGGGCGTCCGAGCTGCCCGCGAGGGCCGAGGTGATGCCGGCCGGCATGTTGGCGCCGAGTGCGTTGGAGACGACCGGGCCCGCGGCGCGCAGCGCCTCGGCGATCAGCCGGGTGGTCGTGGTCTTGCCGTTGGTCGCCGAGACCAGGGTGACGTCCAGGTTCTGGGCGAGCCGCGCGAGGAGGTCGGGGTCGAGCTTGAGCGCCACCCGGCCACCGATCACCGAACCGCTCCCGCGCCCCGCGGCGCGCGATGCCGCCGCGACCGCCTTGCCCGCGGTCACGGCCAGCTTGGCCCGCGGCGTGAGCGGGTCCGAGTTGCCTGCCATGAGTTCTCGATCCTCCTTGCGTACGCGCCGCGCCTCTGCCTGACGGCAACGTGGTGTGGACCTCAGCCTATCGAGATCCATTCACAGTCCCGAACCGCCGTACCCTGACGGCCATGCGAAACAGCTCCATTCCGGGCGCCCGAGGGCGCGTCCGGCCCCTCACCCTGCTCGGGGACCCGCTCCTGCACACCCCTTGCGAGGAGGTGACCGACTTCGGCCCCGGACTCTCGGCCCTCGTGGAGGACCTGTTCGCGACGATGTACGCGGCGCAGGGCGTCGGCCTGGCAGCGAACCAGATCGGTGAACCTTTGCGCGTGTTCGTCTACGACTGCCCCGACGACGAGGACGTCCGCCACGTCGGCCACGTGGTGAACCCCCGACTCGTCGAGAAGGACGGCGTGGTGATCCGCGGCCCGGAGGGCTGCCTCTCCCTACCGGGCCTGGAGGCCGGGACGGAGCGCTACGACCATGCGGTGGTCGAGGGCTTCACGGCGACCGGAGAGCCGATCACCGTTCATGGGACGGGCTTCTTCGCCCGCTGCCTGCAGCATGAGTGCGACCACCTGGAGGGCAGGATCTACGCGGACCACTTGAAGGGCCGGCGCCACCGGAAACTGATGCGCCAGGTGACGCGAGCGTCCTGGCGCCGGACGGATGCTGCTACCTAGGGGCGCGGGGCCGTGTCGATTTGCGCCTGCGCCCCGCGGGCGCGATCAACCCCACCGGCCCGCAGTCGAAAGGCAACCGTCAGAACCCAGGCCCACCTATCCTGTCGCCGGCCGCGGCCAGTCGCCCCCACAGCAGATCAGCCAGACTCCGCACCAACTCCCCCCGAGAACAAGGCCGTTCCCCCAACCACCAGTCCCCGGCGGCATGCATCATGCCGACTATCCCGTGCCCCCACACCCGAGCCAGCTGCTGCCCCCCGGGCCCGAGATCCAGCCGGTCCTCGATGACCTGCGCCAACTCCTCGCCCATACGCCGGAGCAGCGGAATCGAATGCTTGCCGACGTCGAACCCCTGCTCACCGCCGGGGCTGCCCTCCGCCGGATGCATCAGGAACCGGTACACCTGCGGACGTGCCTCGATCGCCGCGAGATAGGTGTCGAGGGTGGCCTCGACCCGCTCCCGCCGGTCCGCCGGGGCGTCCAGCGCCGCGCGGAGCGAGTTCAGCAGCGCGTCGGTGTGCCGCTTCGCCAGTGCGGCGTACAGTCCGCTCTTGTCGCCGAAGTGCCGGTACAGAATCGGCTTGGTGATGCCCGCCTCCGCGGCGATGGCGTTCATCGAGGCCTGCGGTCCGTCGCGCAGCACCACTCTGTCGGCGGCCTCCAGCAGCTCGCGCCGACGTCGGTCGGCGGACCGCTGCTGCTCGGTCCGCTGCGTGGTGTCCATGAGCTCTCCCCACCCGTGCTTATTCGGTGACGCCTGCGCAAACTAACACTCAGCATGGCCCCCGCATCGAACGGGCTGCCGACCCGTCCCGACCCGTCATCGGGAGTTGACTTTCCTACCCGTGAGTAACACACTGGCGTTACCGCTAGTAACATGCAAGAGCACCACCGCCGCTGGAGGGGACATGGCCGAGTTCACCATGGAGCTCAACGACGAACAGAAGGAGGTCCGGGACTGGCTGCACGGCTTCGCCGCCGACGTCATCCGCCCCGCGGCCGCCGAATGGGACGAGCGTGAGGAGACTCCCTGGCCGGTCATCCAGGAGGCCGCGAAGGTAGGCATCTACTCCCTCGACTTCTACGCCCAGCAGTACTTCGACCCCACCGGCCTGGGCATTCCGATGGCCATGGAGGAGCTGTTCTGGGGCGACGCGGGCATCGCCCTGTCGATCGTAGGCACCGGGCTCGCCGCCGTGGGCGTTCTTGCCAACGGAACCGAGGAACAGATCGGCACCTGGATCCCGCAGATGTACGGCGACGCGAACGATGTCAAGGTCGCCGCGTTCTGCTCCTCCGAGCCCGACGCCGGCTCCGACGTCGCCTCCATGCGTACGCGGGCCGTGTACGACGAGGCCAAGGACGAGTGGGTGCTCAACGGCACCAAGACCTGGGCGACCAACGGCGGCATCGCCAACGTCCACGTCGTGGTCGCGGTCGTCGACCCGGAGCTCGGCTCCAAGGGCCACGCGTCCTTCATCGTCCCGCCGAACACGCCGGGCCTGTCCCAGGGCCAGAAGTTCAAGAAGCACGGCATCCGCGCCTCGCACACCGCGGAGGTCGTCCTGGAGAACGTCCGGGTCCCCGGCTCCTGCCTGCTCGGCGGCAAGGAGAAGCTCGACGAGCGCCTCGCCCGGGCCCGGGAGCGGGCGAAGGCGGGCGGCGAGCGCGTGAAGAACGCGGCGATGGCCACGTTCGAGGCGTCGCGCCCGGCCGTCGGCGCCATGGCGGTCGGCACGGCCCGCGCCGCGTACGAGGTGGCCCTCGACTACGCGAAGACGCGTGAGCAGTTCGGGCGGCCGATCATCGACAACCAGGGTGTTGCCTTCCAGCTCGCGGACATGCGCACGTCCATCGACGCCGCCCGGCTGCTGGTGTGGCGTGCCTCGTGGATGGCGGTCAGCGGCAAGCAGTTCACGGCCGCCGAGGGTTCCATGTCGAAGCTCTTCGCGAGCGAGACGGCGAAGAAGGTCACCGCGCAGGCGGTGCAGATCCTGGGCGGCAACGGCTACACCCGCGAGTACCCGGTGGAGCGGATGCACCGTGACGCCGCGATCTACACGATCTTCGAGGGCACGAGCGAGATCCAGCGCCTGGTGATCGCGCGCACGCTGTCCGGGATGCCGATCCGGTAGCGCCCCCGGTGCTGTCCACGAGCCCGCGGCCGACACCGGCCGGGGGCTCGCGGCGTGTGCTACGGCACCTGCCGTCAAACGGACACTTCACAGCAACCCCCCAGGGCGCACGCGCGGAACCCCGACAGTGCACGACGGGCGGGGCAGGCGGGGTGCGGCGACGGACCGGAGCCCCGGGTCGCTCAGCGGTGCCGCAGGGGCGTCAGCTGCTCGATGTCGTAGCGTCCGCGCAGTTCTTCGATCGCCTCGTGGTCCGGCGGTCCCCCCGACCCCAGGATCTCCAGCAGTTCCTCGAAGTAGCGCTCGTGATCCGGGGGCGGGGAGGCCTGGAAGAACATCTTTGCCGGGGTGTCCGCAGGGTTGGCGAAGGCGTGGGGGCAGCCCGGGGGTACGACGATGACCGTGCCCGGGGTGGCGCGTACCACCCGATTCCCCGAACTCGACTCCCAGTGCTGCCAGTTGTCGGGGGTCCGGACGCGTGGCTCGAAGGCGAGGACGTCCAGTTCGCCTTCGAGTACGTAGAACAACTCCTCGCTGCGCGTGTGCACATGGGCGCCGACGTCGAAGCCGGGCGGTACCTCCACCTCGAAGGTGGAGGCCGTGCGCGAGTGCGTGCCGGTCACCTTGAACGTCACGCGCTGGGCCGGCGTCTCCACGACCCGGCCGTGGCCCGGCGGTACCAGCAGACCCTCCGTCGCCGTCACCGGCTGCTCACCACGTGACCGGCAGTGCTTCGGGACCGCGGATCAACGCCCCCTTCTTGAACGGCACCTGGCCGGGCGGTACGGCGAGCTTCAGGCCCGGAACCCGGTCCAGCAGCGCGTCGACGAGCAGTTGCGACTCCAGCCGGGCCAGCATGCCGCCCGGGCAGTAGTGCGGGCCGAAGCCGAACGACACATGGGGGTTCGGGGCGCGGGTGAAGTCGATGGTCTCCGGGTCCGGGAAGACGTCCGGATCGCGGTTGGCGGCCAGGTAGGAGACGTAGATCGGGTCGCCCGCGCGGATCCGTACACCGCTGATCTCCACGTCCTCCCTCGCGATGCGCGAGAGACCGACCGCGTTGCGGTGCGGGATGTAGCGCAGCAGCTCGTCGATGGCCTGGGGACGGATCTCCGGCTCCGCACGCAGCCGTTCGGCAAGGTCCGGGCGGGTCAGCAGGAGGTAGAACATCTGGCCGCTGTTGTTGGTGACTGCCTCGCCGCCGATCTGCAGGAGCACGGCAAGACCGACGGCCTCCTCCAGGGTGATCTCCTCGCGGCCGACGGCGGCACCGAGCAGGGACGTCACGTCCTCGTCGGAGCTGCCCTCCCGGAGCCCGATGAGGTCGGCGAAGTAGGCGCTCATCTCGTTCTTGGCCTTCTCGCTGACCTTCGCGCCGTGCGAGGAGGACAGGATCAGCTGGGTCCAGGTGTGCATGCCGTGCCGGTCGGCGGCCGGGACGCCCATCAGCTCGCAGATCACCGCGATGGGGAAGGGGCTGAGGACGGCCGCCGTGAGGTCCGCCGGAGGACCGTCCTGCAACAGCTCGTCGACCAGCTCGTCCAGCAGCCGCCGCGACCGCTCGCGCACCCGCTCCACGCCCTTCGCCGTGAACGCCGCGGCCACCGAGCGGCGCAGCCGGGTGTGGTCCGGCGGATCGAGGAAACCGACCGCGCCGCGCTGCGGGATGAAGTGCGGTGCGAGCCGGGTGACCGGCTGGTCCATCACCGCCTCACGGCTGAAGCGGGGGTCGTTGGTCACCATGCGCACGTCGTCGTAGCGGGTGACCAGCCAGGCCCAGCCCTCCCCGTTGGGCAGCTGGATGCGGGTGACGGGGCCCTCGCGCATCAGCTCGGCCAGCACCGGGTCGAAGTCGACGCCGGTCAGGTCGAGGGCCGGCCAGTGCCGGATCGGGGGGAGGGTCTCGGTGAGGGTTTCTTCAGTCATGCCGTACTCACGCCGTTCTGTCGTCGGGGCTGTGCCAGCGGCCCAGCGCCATCTCCGCGGTGATGCCGGGCCCGAACCCGGCCAGCAGCCCGCGCGCCCGGTGCTTCGCTCCGCCCTCGTCGAACATCCGACGCAGCGCGTCGAGGACGACGGCGCTGGCGATGTTGCCGTACTCGGTGAGCGTGGCCCGGCTGAACCGGAACGCGTGCGGATCGACCTGCAGAAACTTGCTGAGGTCGTCGAGAATGCGCGGGCCGCCGGCGTGAATGATGTAGAAGTCCAGGTCGGAGGCGTCCCAGCCGTGCAGACCCGCCAGCTCCTGCAGGGCCGGTGCGAGCGGTTCCATCGTGCCCGGCACCCGCTTGTCCAGCAGGAAGTGGAATCCGGTGGCCCGCACGTCGTACATGATCCACTCCTCGGTCTTGGGGATCAGGTACGAGCCGTTGCGCACCAGCTCGATGCCCTCGCCGCCCCGTCCGCGCACCACCGCGGCGGCGATCCCGTCGCCGAACAGGCCGTTGGAGAGCAGGGATCCGACGCCCAGGTCGGTGGGCTGGTAGCAGAGCGAGCAGAACTCGCAGGCCACGATCAGCGCATTGGCGTCGGGGTAGGCGGAGCAGAAGTCGTGCGCCCGGTTGATCGCGGCTCCGCCGGCCGCACAACCGAGCTGGGCTATGGGTATCTGGCGGGTGGTGCTGTCGAAGCCCATCTCGTTGATCAGCCAGGCCGTGAGCGAGGGCATCATGAAGCCCGTGCACGACACGTAGATGATCACGTCGATGTCCTTGGTGAGCAGCTCCGCGTCGTCGAGCGCCCGCTGTATGACGGCGGGGACCCGGGCCTTCGCCTCGGCCTGGTAGACCTTGTTGCGCTCTTCGAAACCGGGATGCTCCAGCGTCTCTTCGATGGGCTGCACGATGTGCCGCGTGCGAACGCCGGTGTTCTCGATCAGCCGGAGGGCCAGCGGCAGTTGTGGATGGTCGGCGTGGCGGGAGCGTGCGAGCTCCAGCGTCTCCTCCATCGTGATCACGTGCTCTGGGACGGACACCGAGGGTCTGCACAAAGTCGCCATGAACCGTCCTGCTTTCGCCGTCCGGAAGGCTTTCGGCCCCCGGGTCGAAAAGGGTTCACCTCTGGGGGTGGTTCACCCACGATCACCCGACGAGGCGACGATCTCGCGCCGGACTACTCCGTATCGGGGACCCCGTGCCAAGGTCGAAGCAGGAGCCCCACATCCGATCCCATGGAGGACGCAATGACGCGTACGGCCACGGAACTGCTGGAGACGACCACCGCGAAGCTCGCCCCGGACCCGCAGGCCAACCCGCTCGTGCCCCTCATCGGCCGGGGCGAGGCCTCCCGCGACACACTCGCCACCCTGGCCCTGGAACAGCGCTGGGTGATCCCCGCGGACCGCCGCGCGTTCCTCCATCTGGCGCAACGCGCCACGGAGGAACCGGAGGCCGCCGCGTTCTTCGAGATGCTCGCCGACGGCGAGGCGCTGGCAGCCGACCGGCTGCAGCCGTTCGCGCAGGCATGCGGCATCGACGAGGCAAGGACGCTCGCCTACGAGCCGCTCCCGGGCTGCCAGGCCTATCCGTCCTACGTCGCCTGGCTCGCCCTCAACGCCTCCCCGACCGACGCGGTCCTGGCCATCACCGCCAACTTCTCCGCATGGGGCGGCTATTGCAGAACCATCGCCGAGTCCCTGCGCGTCAACTACGACTTCACGGACGAGGCCTGCGCATTCTTCGACTTCTTCGCCCGACCGGCCCCGGAGCTGGACCAGAGGGCGACGGCGGCGGTGGAGGCGGGCCTGGACACCGGGTTCCTGAATGTGGAGCGCGCACACGGCTACGGCCGTCTGCTCCAGAGCTACGAGTCACTGTTCTGGTCAACGCTGCTGCAGCTGGCCCAATAAGGGCGCGGGGCCGTATCGATGTGCGGCTCCGCCTACGGCGCACTTCCGCTGCTGTGAGCGATACACGCCACGTCGATACGGTCGGCCAGCTTGGCCAGCTCAATGGTCAGTGCAGCGACCGTGTCCTCATCGAGTCCGTCCTCCCCGGTCTCGACCAGGTGGAGCCACCTCCCACCCACCGTCCGCAGAAGCTTGCTCACATCGACCGCAGCCACCTGCAGGACACCGCGGTCATCGACGATCAGAGGCAGAGTCACTTCGCGGTTCACAACCGGGATGTTAGCCGCGCGGCCGTCACGCACCGTGCCAAACCGTCGTGATGTTGCAGAACTCCCGGATTCCGTGCCCGGACAGCTCACGCCCGTAACCGGACCGCTTGACCCCGCCGAACGGGAACGCCGGGTGGGAGGCGGTCATCCCGTTGACGTACACGGCGCCCGCCTCCAGGTCCCGTACGAAGCGGTCCACCTCCGCCTCGTCCCGCGTCCATACGTTCGAACTCAGCCCGAACGGCGAATCGTTGGCGATGAGCACGGCCTCGTCGAGGTCGGACGCGCGATACAGCGTGGCGACGGGCCCGAAGGCCTCTTCGCGGTGGATGCGCATCTCACGGGTGATCCCGGTGAGCACGGTCGGCGGGTAGTACCAGCCGGGCAGCTCGGGCCGGCGCAGCCGATGGCCGCCGCACAGCACCTCCGCCCCGCTCCGCCGCGCGTCCTCGACCAGCTCCTCCAGGTCGTCGCGCCCCTGCTCGCTCGAGAGCGGCCCGACGTCCGTGTCCTCCTCCATGGGGTCGCCGACCTTCAGTGCCTTCATGCCCTCGACGAAGCGTTCGGCGAAGGCGTCGTAGACGTCCGTGTGCACGATGAACCGTTTGGCGGCGATGCACGACTGTCCGTTGTTCTGCACGCGCGCGGTGACCGCGATCTGCGCGGCCCGGTCGAGGTCGGCGGACGGCATGACGACGTACGGGTCGCTGCCGCCCAGTTCGAGCACCGTCTTCTTGACCATGTCCCCGGCGGTGGACGCGACCGCCCGTCCGGCGGGTTCGCTGCCGGTGAGGGTGGCCGCCTTGACGCGTTCGTCGCGCAGGATGTCGTCGACGGCGCCGGAGCCGATCAGCAGGGTCTGGAAGCAGCCCTCCGGATAGCCCGCCCGGTGGAACAGGTCCTCCAGGAACAGGGCGGTCTGCGGGACGTTCGAGGCGTGCTTGAGCAGGCCCACATTGCCCGCCATCAGCGCGGGCGCCGCGAACCGGATCACCTGCCACAGCGGGAAGTTCCACGGCATCACGGCGAGGACGGGGCCGAGCGGCCGGTAGCGGACCCGGACGCGGGAGGCGCCCGAGTCCTTGACGTCGAACTCCGACGGCTCCTCGTCCGCGAGGAGTTCCTCGGCGTGGTCGGCGTACCAGCGCATCGCCTTGGCGCACTTGGCGGCCTCCGCACGCGCCTGCTTGATCGGCTTGCCCATCTCGGTGGTCATGACGCGGCCGATGTCCTGCTGGATCTCTTCGAGGAGAGCGGCGGCCTTGTTCATGAGGCGGGCGCGTTCGGCGAAGGGCGTCCTCCGGTACGTGCGGAACGTCGCCTCCGCGAGCTGGAGCCGGCGCTCGAGCTCCTCCTCGCCCATGGCCTCGTACGTCTTGAGCGTCTCGCCGTTCGCCGGGTTCACCGTCGCGATGGGCATGGCTGACCTCCTGGGGCGGGCTTGATTCGACCTTCCCGCGCGCTGCCGGTGACCGCAACGCGTGGGCGGCCGTGCGGTTAATCCGATTGCTCGGATTCCTCCGAGTGCTCCGCCAGCCGGTCGAGAAACGCGGACTGCGCCTTGACGATCACATCCCGGGCGCGGTCGAGCCCGAACCACTCCACCCGGTCCAGTTCGGGGAACTCCTGCGTCTGCCCGGACCTCGGCGGCCACTCCATCCGGAAGGTGCCGGGCACGATCGTCGCCGGATCCAGGTCGGCCTCGACCGCCCAGGCCGTGACGGTCTTGCCGCCCGTCTGCCGGACCTCGCCCAGCGCCACCGCCTCGCCGTCGGGCGGCGCCAGCCCGAGCTCCTCCTGGAACTCGCGCCGGGCGGCGTCCCAGGCCGTCTCCTCCTCGGGCTCGTACTCGCCCTTCGGGACGGTCCATGCCCCCGCGTCCCGCTTGGCGAAGAACGGCCCGCCCATGTGGCCGAGCAGGACCTCCAAGCCGCCACCGGTGTGCCGGAACAACAGCAGGCCGGCGCTGCGCCTGCCGCTCATGGCTTCACCTCCGGGTGCGCCGCGAGCAGCGTCTCGAGCGTGTCCGCCTCCTCCGGACGCTTGTCCTCGCGGTAGCGGACCACGCGGGCGAAGCGGAGGGTGACGCCGGCCGGGTAGCGGGTGGACCTCTGCAGGCCGTCGTAGGCGATCTCGACGACGAGTTCGGGGCGTACGGTCACCACGTGGCCGTCGGTGCCTGTGGCGAGCTCCTGGAGGCGTTCGGTCTGCCAGGTGAGCATCGCGTCGGTCATGCCCTTGAAGGTCTTGCCGAGCATGGCGAAGGAGCCGTCGGGGTTGCGGGCTCCGAGGTGGAGGTTGGAGAGCTTGCCGGTGCGCCGGCCGTGGCCCCACTCGGCGGCGAGCACCACCAGGTCGAGCGTGTGTACGGGCTTGACCTTCAGCCAGGACGCGCCGCGCCGGCCCGCGCTGTAGGCGGCGTCGAGGCCCTTCACGACCACGCCCTCGTGGCCGCGCTCCAGGGTCTCGGCGAGGAAGTCCTCGGCCGCGCTCACGTCCTGTGGCCCGGAGACCAGGGCGCGCCGTACCCGCATCGGCTCGGGCACCAGCCGGGCGAGTTCGGCGTGCCGCTCGGCGAAGGGCAGGTCGAGCAGGTCGCGGTCGTCCACGGACAGTGCGTCGAAGAACACGGGGGAGACGGGGACCGTCTCGGCGGCCGTGGCCACGTCCACGCGCGAGCCGACCCGCCCGGCCGTCTCCTGGAAGGACCGGGGCCGCCCGTCCGCCCCGAAGGAGATCACCTCGCCGTCCAGGATGAACCTGCGGACCTTCAACTCCAGTGCGACGGCGGTGAGTTCGGGCAGGCGGTCGGTGATGTCGTCGAGGGTGCGGGTGTAGATCCCTACGCTGTCGCCGTCCCGGTGGACCTGCACCCGGATGCCGTCCAGCTTCTCCTCGACCGCGCACGCGCCGAGCTTGTCGACCGCCTCGGCCACCGAGGAGGCGCTGTGCGCCAGCATCGGCAGGACCGGGCGGCCGACGGTGAGGCGGAAGCGGTCCAGGGCCGCCGGCCCGTCGGCGAGCAGCGCCTGTGCCACCGTCTGCAGGGAGCCCGCCAGCATCACCGCCCGGCGTACGTCCGCGGGCGGCGCCTCGGTGGCCTGCGCCAGGCCCTCGACGGCGACGGCGTCCAGGGCGCCCTGCCGCACCTCACCGGTGAGCAGCCCGAGCAGGAACCGCTGCTCGTCCTCGGTGGCCGCACCCATCAACTCTCCGACCAGCCGGACTCGTTCCGCCTGCGAGCCGGTGCCCGAGACCTTGCCCAGCTCGCCGAGGAGGCCGTCCACCTCCCGCACGGTGAGCGTGGGTTCGGCGGCCGGAGCGACACGGCGGCTGAGCACCTTCCAGCCGATGCCGAGCCGCCCCTGCGGCAGCCGTCCCGCCAGATACGGGATCACGATCGGCACGTCGTCCGTCTCGGCGTCCCGGAACAGCTCGGCGAGCAGAGCGATCTTCCGGGACCGCGCCGAGGTGGCGGCGACCTCCTGCGAGACTTGGGCCAGGCGGGCGAGCAGCATGAAGCCATGGTGCGGTGCGCTCCGCTGGGTTACACCCGGGGGGACGGCCTGTGTTTCGTCTGCGGGTCCGTTGTGGCTGGTCGCGCAGTTCCTCGCGCCCCTTGCGGGGCTGCGTCAAGGTCCGCCATCAGCAGATCCCCGTTGATCGTGGCGCCCGCGCGGTAGCCGCGGCTCGCCGAGTTGATCACCTGCTCGGCGAAGCCCGTCGCGTTGCCGGCCGCCCAGACGCCGGGCACGGTCGTCAGGCCGGTCGGATCGACCACGGGATACGCGCCGAAGGGTGTCTCGTGGAGTTCGGCTCCGAGGCGTTGCAGCAGATCCGTCCGCGGGAAGGCCCGGGGTGCGGTGAAGACGACCTCGCGGGGGTGCGTCGTGCCGTCCGTGAGGCGTACGGCTGCGAGGTGGTCGTCCTGGATCACCAGCTCCGCGACCTCGCCGGGCACCACCTTCACCCCTGCCGCCGCGAGTCTGCGCAGGTCGTCGCCCGACAGTTCCTGCTCGGGCACGGTGTGGAGGAAGAGCGTCACGTCCTTCGACCACTGGGACACCATCAGGGCCTGGTGGACGCTCAGCGGGGTCGTGGCCAGTACGCCGAAGGCCTGGTCGCGGACCTCCCAGCCGTGGCAGTACGGGCAGTGCAGCACGTCCCGGCCGAAGCGCTCGGCGACTCCGGGCACCGCCGGCAGTTCGTCGCGCAGACCGGTGGCGATCACAAGCCGCCGTGCGTGCACGGTACGGCCGCTCGCGAGGGACACGGTGAAGCCCTTGGTGACGTCCACCACCCGGTCCCGGACCAGCTCCACCCCGTACCGTGCGATCTCTTCCCGGCCGATCGCCAGGAACTCGGCAGGTGGCAGGCCGTCCCGCGACAGATAGCCGTGCATATGGGCTGCGGGCGCGTTGCGGGGCTCGCCCGCGTCGACGACGAGCGTGCGGCGCCGGGCCCGGCCCAGGACCAGCGCGGCGGAGAGCCCGGCCGCGCCCCCTCCGACGACGATCACTTCGTACTGCTCGCTGTGCTTCTCGGTCATGGGAGACCACCTCCACGACCGACGGTCGCCGCACCGCTGCCGCATTGACAAACCTGTTTGCCGAAACTGCAATGTCCTCCATGAATGACGACGACACGGACGAGGTCCTCGCGGAGGTCGGCCCCCGCCTGCGCCGGATCCGCAAGGAGCGGGGTGCCACGCTCGCCGGGCTGTCGGCGGCGACCGGGATCTCGGTCAGCACGCTGTCCCGGCTGGAGTCCGGGCTGCGCAGGCCCAGCCTGGAGCTGCTGCTGCCGATCGCGCGGGCGCACCAGGTGCCGCTGGACGAACTGGTCGGCGCGCCGCCGGCGGGGGACCCGCGGGTACGCGGCAAGCCCCTGGTACGACACGGCCGCACCTTCTGGCCGCTCACCCGTCAGCCCGGCGGCCTCCAGGCCTTCAAGGTGCTGGTACCGCAGAGCAATGAGGAGCCCGAACCGCGCACCCATGAGGGCTACGAGTGGCTGTACGTCCTGTCCGGTCGGCTGCGGGTGGTGCTGGGCGAGCACGACGTCGTCATGGCGGCGGGCGAGGCGGCGGAGTTCGACACCCGGGTGCCGCACTGGTTCGGGTCGACGGGGGAGGGTCCGGTGGAGTTCCTGAGCCTGTTCGGGCCGCAGGGGGAGCGGATGCATGTGAGGGCGCGGCCGAAGCGGTCATGACGGTCGGGCCGATACGCCAACTCGACGCCGCCGCCCGGCTGTTGGCCGTTTCACTTCTCGTGAACCCCTGCCCATGTGACTGCTGTGACTGGTGTTGCACACTGAGCCCATGACACGCATGAGGAAGATCGCAGCCGCGCTGTTGGCCGCATCGGCCGCGCTGCTCGCGATACCCCCCACCGCCTCCGCCACCCCCGCCCCGCACAAGACCTTCTTCAAGGAGAACTTCGACCGTCTTCCCCTCGGGCCGGTCACCGCCGGCCGCGGCTGGAGTGCCGACACCTCGGGCGGTTCGCTGACCGTGGAGCCCAGCGCCACCGGCCGCGGACACGAACTGCGGCTCCACACGGAGGGCAACGGCCGCGCCTTCCTCGCCCTGTCCGGTCTCGCGCCTGCCGGCAACAGCTTCTGGGCCCGGCTGCGACTGCGCGTGGACCGCCTGCCCACGGCTCCCGCCTGGGCGCACTGGACCCTCGCGGAAGCCTCCGGTTCCGATGTCCCCACGCTGGTGAGGCCGTTGGGCGGCCAGTACGTTCCCACCTCGAAGGGCAACTTCTGGGGGGTCGGTTCCGATCTGGGTCCCACCGGGGACTGGACCGCCTGGAAGACCTCCGCTCCCGCCACGGCGGGGGCCTGGCAGTGCGTCGAATTCCACCTCGACGCGACCGACAACCGCGTCACCGTCTACCTGGACGGTGCCGAGCAGCCCGAGTTGGCAGTGTCGACACAGCAACACGGCGGCACGGCGGACGACTTCGTCTTCCCGCACTTCGACAGGCTCAGGCTGGGCTGGCAGTTGTACCAGGCCGATCCCACCCCCTCCTCGTACGACATGCACATGGACGACGTGGCGCTGAGCAGCAAGCGGGTCGGCGGGTGCGGCTCATGACGGGCGTCTGCCGGGGCGGTCCCGCCGGGTCGGACCGGGGGAGTGTGCCCGTCCGCGCGGCGGCAGACTACCGTCTCCCTCACCTGACGAGCTTCCAGTCCTGCGAGCCGTCTCCGGCCGCGTTCTGCAAGGTCAGCGGGGCCCCGTCGGAGGCGCCCGTCAGGTAAAGGGCGGTGTTCTTGACCGACTGCAGCTGGTAGTAGCCGTCGGCGGTCTTGGCCAGGTTCCAGCTGCCTGTCGGGCTGTTGTCGACCCACTGGCCGATGCGTTGCCCGACCGTCGCGTTGCCGGTCCAGATGGCCGCCGCACGGCCGCCCGACTTGTTCAGCAGGGTCACGCCGCCCTTGGGCTCGGTCACGACATGCCAGTACTGGGTGGCCGGGTCCGCCGCCGATCCGGCATCCTCCAGGACGACGTCGGGGACGTCGCCGTTGCCGAGGTTCGCGTCGTTGGTCCTGTTCCCGGTGCCGATCACCTGGCCGGTCCTGCGGTTCACCAACTGGTAGTAGGCGCCGTCGGAGTGGCCGAGGTCGACCTCGGCGTACGCGAGCGTCGAGGTGCCCTGGTTGTTGAGGATCGCGATGCGGCCGGTGCCCTCGACGTACTGCAGGTTGCGGCTGTAGGCGGCCGGCGAGGTCGTCTGGTACTCCTTCCACACGCCGTCGCTGCGCCCGGTCTCATTCACCCAGACATCGCCGCTGCCGGCGGCGTTGTACACCAGGCGCCCGTCCGGGAGCGCGACGACGACCGGACTACCGCCCGTCGCGAGCGGCCGCGAACCCGCCACCACCGGCAGGGAGTTGACCCCCATACCGGTGGCGGAACCGTGGAAGAACTTCAGCGGGTCGTCCGCGATCTTGTATCTGACATTGGCCCCGCCGCCCCAGTACTCGAAGGTCAGCAGCCATCTGCCGTCCGTCGTGCGGACCACGTTCGTCATGCCGGGCCGGCCGCCGCCGATCTCCGACTTGCCGCCCCCCACGTCCTGGGTCAGACCGGCGACGTCGACGACGGGGGCGCTCCACTTCTCGCCGCTCCCGTCCCAGGTCCTGTGGACGAGGATCTGGCCGTGCGAGTCCGTGGCGGTGCCGTTCGCCGGGTCGAGCGCCGGGACACCGGTGGCCGGGTCGAAACCGGTGTAGTCGTTCTCGTCGGAGTAGTAGCAGACGAGTCTGCCCTTGTAGACCATCAGGTACGGCTCCCAGAGGGGATCCACCTGCTTGTATGTGTTCGCGGCGGCGACGTTCTGCCCGATCGCGCCCGCGCTGCCGCCCTGCCGGCCACCGGTCGCGATGACATTGGCGACCTTCCACGTCACGCCTTCGTCGGTGCTGGAGTACAGGGCGATCGCCATGTCACTGCGGTCGCCGTCGTTGGACGGCGTCCAGTTCGGGTCGGCCGCCTTGTGCTCCTTGTAGTACTGGTCGTCGCCCGAGACGACACTCGCCAGGAGCAGCGTGCCCGCCTTCAGCGTGCCGACGCGCTGCGGAAGCACGTACAGATACGGGTTCGTCCAGTTGCTGGTGTAGTGCGCGTACCGGGGATCCTTGGACAGGTACGCTGGGGCCTTGACCTCCGACAGCGGCTGCCACGTCGTGCCGTGGTCGTCGCTCCTGTAGACCGGGAGGGTCTGCCCGTCGGCGCTTCCTGTCCGAGGCACGACGGTGGACTTCTCGAACGCCGCGACCAGACGTCCGCTCGGCAGCTGCGCCGACTTGGGGTAGATCGCGCAGTTGCCCCGCCCCTTCAGGCAGGGGTCGTTCCCGAGCTGGTACAGGATCCCGCCCGTGGGGTCGTACGCCTGCGCGCTCGTCATCGGGATCGCGAGGAGCACGGACGCCGCGGTGAGGGTGCCCAGTGCTCTGGCGGCTCTTCTTCTCTGCATGGCCTCTCCTGGGGGGCTCACGAACGGGTGGGGGCGGTGTCGGCGGAGACGAGGACGCGTACGTCCCAGGGGCCGAGCTCAAGTGCCGTGCCGACAGGGACGGTTGTGCCGTTGAGGACGTCGGAGAGGTTCGCCGGCGCAGACACGCTCGCGGGCTCCCAGCTCCAGTTGTGGACGATGTGGACGTGGCGTCCGTCCGGCGAGGTACCGGTCGTCGCGGTGACCGCGGCCGGCAGGTCCCGCCAGCCGTGGCGGGCCGACGGCGTCAGCCACTCGGCCAACGCCCGGGCGAGGTCCCGGCCGGGCACCGTGCCGACATATGTGACCCGGCCCGCGCCGTGACAACGGGTGGTGACCGCGGGCCAGCGGCCGAAGTGCGGGTGGTCATAGGTGACGAGTACGTTGGCGTCGGCGACGGTCAGGCCGTCCGCCCACTGAGTCGCCGTGGCGCCCTGGGGGAGCTGGAGGGGGCTGTCCGGTGCGGACCGCACGGGTATGTCCCGTGCCAGGTTGCTGAACTCGTCGTAGCTGACGCCCGCGGCGCCGGTGAGCCGCCCGGGGGCCGGTTCGGTGCGGGCGCGCGCCTCGTGGTCGGCGTAGCCGGTGCGTGGGCCCAGGACCAGGTGGCCGCCCGCGCGGGCGTAGTCGGCGAGCCAGTCGAGGGTCGCGTCTGCGGCGATGTACAGCGCCGGGACGACGAGAACGGGGTGACGTTGGACCGCCTCCAGCGGGGTCATGCCCTCCCGTTCGCCGCTCGGGTCGTGCAGTTGGCGGGCGTGCACGATGCGGACCTGCCGGCCGGCCTCGAAGGCGCCGCGGTAGAACGGGTCGAAGATGCGGTGGTAGGCGGCCGGGTCCGGTTCACCGTCGGGCCTCGCCAGCGGCGGGTACTTCTGCATCAGCCACTTGCTCGGCGTCGAGTACACCATCGTGATGTCGGCGTCCGGTTCGAGCCCGGCGACGAGTGCTCCCGCGGTCTCGAACTCCCCGCCCAGACGGGCGAGTTCGGTGTACGTCCGGCCGGGCCGGCCGGTGTGCGCAAGGATGCCGCCCCAGTAGGTCTCGGCGCCGAAGTGCAGGGTGTGCCAGTGCCAGTACTCGATCATGCGGGCGCCGCGTGCGACCAGTGCCCAGGCGGCCTGGCGCCACTGGCCGTCGTAGGCGGGCCGGTTGTCCCAGGCGAAGCCGATGGAGCCGGCGTTGGTCTCGGTGACCAGGAACGGTTCCTGCCGGGAGGAGAACATCCAGTCGGCGGTCTGGTACAGCGCCCACACACCGGTGGTCTTCCACATCTGTTCGTGGCCGTCGGGCGTGGGATCGGGCAGCAGCAGCCCGTCCTGCATGTCGTAGTACGGGTTGCCGGAGGCGATGTCGAGGCGGTCGGTCAGCTCGTCGTCCTCCACCGCCGGGCGGGTGTAGGAGATGCAGGTGGTGACGAAGTGGTCGGGGCGGGCGTACTCGCGCACGATGTCCGCCTGCCAGCCGATGAACTCGGTGACCTGGCGGGCCTGGAACGCGCGCCACGCGACGTCGTACTGCGGCTGCGCGTTGCCGTCCGGGGTCCACAGGTCCGCCCAGGTGGACAGCCGGTGCGACCAGTACACCAGGCCCCACTCGCGGTTCAGGGTCTCCACGTCGCCGTACGTCTCGCGCAGATGGTCGACGAAGCGCTGGAAGACGCCGTGGTTGTGGAAGAGCTCCAGGCCCGGCTCGTTGTCGACCTGGAAGCCGATCACCGCCGGGTGGTCGGCGTAGCGGGCGAGGATACGGCGGATCACCCGCTCGGCGTGGAAGCGGAAGGTCGGGTGGGTGAAGTCCACCTCCTGCCGGGCGCCCCAGCCGATGCGCTCACCCGTGCGCCGCTCGCCGGTGATCTCCGGGTACTGGCGGGCCAGCCACGGCGGCACCGCGTAGGTCGGGGTGCCGAGGACGACGGAGATGCCTCGCTCGTGGGCGCCCTCCAGCACCGGTTGCAGCCAGTCGAGGTCGAAGCGGCCGTTGTCCGGCTCCCACGTCGACCAGACCGACTCGCCGACGCGGATGACGCTGACATGGGCGTCGGCCATCAGGTCGAGGTCCGTCTTGAGGCGTTCGGCAGGGTGCTCGTACGGCTGGTACTCGTGGTAGTACGCGGCACCGAACAGGACGCGGGCAGGCAGAGCCGCCATGAAGGGAAACCTCCGGGGGGAAGGGAAGAGGGGGGTGGGCTACTGCTTGACGCCGCCGGTGGCCAGGCCGCTCTGCCAGTACCGCTGGAGCATCAGGAAGGCCACGACGAGCGGAATGATCGAGAGCAGTGAGCCGGTCACGACGAGCGCGAGCATGTCGCTGCTGGCGCCCGCCCCGCCGTTCTGGGCCTGCGCGGCCCAGGAGGCGAGGCCCACCGTGATCGGGTACAGCTTCGGGTCGTTGAGCATGATCAGCGGCAGGAAGTAGTTGTTCCAGGTCGCCACCAGGGTGAACAGCAGCACCGTCACCAGGCCCGGCCCCAGCAGCCGCAGCGCGATCCGGAAGAAGATCCGCGCCTCGCCGGCGCCGTCGATGCGGGCGGCCTCCAGGATGCTGTCCGGGACGGCGTCGGCCGCGTAGATGCGCATCAGATAGAGGCCGAACGGGTTGACCAGGGACGGCAGGATGATCGCCCACGGGGTGTTGACCAGGCCCGCCTTCGCGAAGAGCAGATATGTCGGGATGGCCAGCGCGGTGGTCGGGACCATGACGGCACCCAGCACCACGTTGAAGGCCAGACGGTCGCCGCGGAAGCGGAACTTGGCGAACCCGTAGCCGCCGGCGGCCGCGAGCAGTGCGGCGCCGAGCGCGCTGACCACGGCGTACATGACCGTGTTGAGCAGCCAGTTCACGAAGACGCCGTCGTCCTGGGTGAACGTCGCCTTGATGTTGGTCAGCAGCTGCGGGGCGTGCGAGAACCACAGGCCGAAGCTGTTGAAGAGGTCCTGGGTGTTCTTCGTCGAGGCGATGAGCAGCCAGAACAGGGGGAGGAGGAAGTAGGCGAGGGCGGCCAGCATGGCGATGGTCAGGGGAGTGCTGCGGCGGGCCCTGGGTCCGCGCTTCCTCGACGTCACCGGGGCAGGCGGCTCGGCCGCCGTCACGACCGTGGCGGGGGGAGTGGATGGGGGCGCCCCCTTGCCGAGCGAAGTCGAGAGCTTGGGGGACGTCATCAGGGGGTCCTCCTGCGGTTCGCGGTGAGCAGGACGGCGTAGGAGGCGATCACGATGACGAGGCCGAGGAGGAAGGACACCGTGGCCGCGTAGTTGACCTGCTGGCCGGTGAAGGCGAGGGAGTAGGCGTAGAGGTTGGCGGTGTAGGAGCTGGAGATGACGTCCGGGGCGATGCTCATCAGCAGCTTCGGCTCGTTGAACAGCTGGAAGCTGCCGATGACGGAGAACAGCAGGGTGAGCAGCAGCGTCGGCCGCAGCGCGGGCAGTTTGACGGACCAGGCGATGCGCCAGGCACCCGCTCCGTCCATCGCGGCCGCCTCGTACAGCTCCTGCGGGATCGTGCGCAGGGCGGCGTACAGGATGATCATGTTGTAGCCGACGAACTCCCAGGTCACGATGTTCGCCAGACTGCCGAGCATCCAGCCGTCACTGAGGAAGTGCGGGGCCGGCAGGCTCAGATTCCGGCTCAGCTGGGCGAACGGCCCGAAGTCCGGCCCGTACAGATACCCCCACATCAGCGCGGCGACCACGCTCGGTACGGCGTACGGGACGAAGATGCCCAGCCGGATCACGCGCGCCAGCCGCAGCAGTCCGCTGTCGAGCGCGAGCGCGAACACCAGCGCCAGCAGCAGCATCACCGGCACCTGGATCACGAAGAACAGCGCGACGCGCCCCACGCCGTGCAGGAGTTGGGGGTCGCCCAGGGCCTGTACGTAGTTGTCCAGGCCCACGAAGACCGTCCCGCCGATCAGGCGCTGCTGGAACAGGCTGAGGTAGGCGGCGTAGCCGAGCGGAGCGAGGAAGAGCAGCAGGAACAGCACCATGAACGGGGCGACGAACAGCGGCCCCGAAATTCGGTGAGCCGTACGGGACTTGGGTCCCCCCTTGCCGGGGACAGCGGTCGTGGCGCTCATGTCAGCTTCCCCTGACCGTGAAGCCCTGGTTCTTGGCGTACGTGGTCAGCCGGGACTGCCAGGTGCCGAGCGCCCGGACGGTGTCGGTGTGGTCCGCGAGGGACTTGCCGACCGTCTCGGTCCAGTCCGTCGCGGCCTGGTCGAGGAACGGCGGCCACTGGAAGGAGGAGTTGACCGTGGTGCTGATGTCGGCGAAGACCTGGTTGACCTTCTGGCCGCCGTAGAAGGACGGCGCGTCCGACACGAAGGACTGGTCCGTGAGCAGGGACCTGGTGGCGGGGAAGAAGAACTGCTCGGTGGCGAACATCTTCGCGCTGGCCGGGTCGCTGTTGAGGAACTTGGCGAACTCGGCCGCCACGATGGGGTTCTTGGTCGAGCGGATGACCGCCGTGGTGGAGCCGCCCCAGTTGCCCGAGCTGGGCTTGGCGGCGTCCCACTGCGGCAGCGGGGCCGCCCTCCACTTGCCCGCCGTCGCCTTGGCGGAGCCGGAGAGGAACACGGGCCCCCAGGCGGCGGTGATCCAGGTGGCGTACTTGCCCTTGTTGAGGGCGGCGTACCAGGAGTCGGTGAAGTCCGGCTCGACGCCGATGACCCCTTCCTTCGCCAGGCCGCCCCAGTACGCGCCGAGCTTCTTGGAGACGGCGTCGTCGACGCGGATGGTGATGTCGCTCCTGTCGGCCGTCACATAGGGCTCGGCGCCCGCCTGCCAGAGCAGACCGTGCCAGGCGGCGACCTGGTTGGCGGCGAGGTTGGTCAGATAGACGTCCGGGTCCGCCTTGTGCAGCTTGCGTGCGGCGGCCGCGAACTCGTCCCAGGTCCTGGGTACTTCGATGCCGTGCTTGTCGAAGATGTCCTGCCGGTACAGCATGCCCATCGGGCCGGTGTCCTGCGGTATCGCCCAGACCTCCCCCTTCGGCCCGCTGACCTGGCCCCAGGTCCAGTCCACGAACGCGGACTTGAGCGCGGAGGCACCGTACGGCCGCAGGTCCAGCAGGCTGTCGGTGATCGTGAAGGTAGGGATGGCCTGGTACTCGATCTGCACCATGTCGGGGGCTCCGCTGCCCGCCTTCAGCGCCGTACGGAGCTTGGTGTACTGGGGTGTTCCCTGCCCGGCGTTGACGACCTTGACCTTGATGGCCGGGTACTTCTTCTCGAAGAGCGCGACCTCCTTCGCGATGTTCGGGACCCAGGTCCAGAACGTCAGCTGGGTCGGGGTCTTCATGGCTTTGTCGATGTCGGCCTGGCTGACCGGCTTGGCGGACGCGGCGGAACTGCCGGAGTCGCTGCCGCCACAGGCGGTGAGGGCGGCGCCGAGCGACAGGGCGCCCGTGGCGGTCAGGAACAGCCGACGGCTCAGGGCGGACGTGCTGGGTACGGACGTGTTTCTGGGCATGGTGAACTCCCGCCGGTGGCGAAGGTGACGGCACGCCTGGCGAGGGCGTGCGGGGGTGAGAAAGAGGTGCGAGGGCGCGACGACCGCGGCTCGAATCGGTGTGCGGCCTCGTGGAGGGCGACCGCTGAGCGCTCCACCTGCTGAAGGCGGAGGTCGGGGTCGGAGACAAGAAGCGGGGTGGGGAGGAAGCGGCGGCGGGCGCGTGAACCTGACTCGGGCCCATCGCGGTCAGGGTCGGCCCTGTGGCGCCGGTCCGTCGGGGGTGCTCGTGGACGGGTGCGCGATCAGCACAGCGGCTCGCACGGGGATCGCACGCAGCTCAACGGCTGTGGTCGGTCTGGCTTGCGGAGGGGTTCAGTGGCGGGTGGACAGGCCTCCGTTCGCAAGCGGCGGACTCGATGTCCCGTGGGCACGGGAGGCGGTGCGCCGTCCGCGGGCCGGGGTTTTCCGGCTCGGCGGTGGCGCCGCGGTCGAGGCACGGACGACGAGGTCGACCGGTGGGCCACTCGGCGGCAAGGGCTCTGCCTTCGGGTTCTCGATGGCATGCACCAGGCGCTTGAGCCCTTCCTGGGCCACGGCGTCGAACGGTTGCCGCACCGTGGTCAGGGGAGGAGTCACATAGGCGGCGACCGGGATGTCGTCGAAGCCGACGACGCTGACGTCCTCCGGCACGCGCCGGCCGGCCTCCGTGAGCGCGCGGATCAGTCCGATCGCCATGTCGTCGTTGGCGGCGAAGACCGCGGTGACGCCGCCCTCCTTCGCCAGCTCCCGTCCCGCCCGGTAGCCGGAGGCGGCCGACCAGTCGCCCGCGACGACCTCAGGCACCTGGCGGCCCTGCGCGGTCAGGGCCGTCTGCCATCCGTCCAGCCGGTCCCGGGCGGCGTACCATCGCTGCGGACCGGAGAGGTGATGGACCGTCATATGGCCGAGGTCCAGCAGGTGTTCGGTGGCGGTCCGGGCCATCAGGTCGGCTCCGTCGCCCGCGGTCAGCACCGTGGGCGCCGTGACGGGCGGCGGTGCGCCGATGACGAGGACCGGCACGTCGAGGCGGAGGGCGGGTGCTTTGCCGTCGGCCTGCTCGTCGATCGGTTCGGAGATGACGATGCCGTCCACGCCCTGATCGAGGAGCGAGTCCACGGCACCCGCGACGCCCGCCGGGTCGCCCTCCATCGTGTTGACCACGCGAAGGGCGTAACCGGTGTCCCGGACGACCCGCTCGACACCCATGAGCAGCGAGGCGGGCCCGTACAGCGCTGTGCCGAGCGTCACCACGCCGATCGAGCGGGTGCGCCCGGAGGCCAGCGCGCGGGCGGCGTTGTTGAGCCGGTAGCCGAGCTGCTCGGCGGCGTCGAGCACCCGCCGGCGTACGTCGGCCGAGACATACGGCTCGTCGTTGAAGACCCGGGAGACCGTCTTCTGCGAGACCCCCGCGAGCCGGGCGACGTCCACGCTGCGCGGTGCGGCGGAGCCTGCGCCCCGCCCTGTTCCTCGCGTCATCGCGCCTCCCGGTGGCCGTTCGGTCGAGCCCCATCATGCCATTCGCAGATCGGCTGACCTCGCGGCTGACTGCGCTGTCATGTCTACGTAGTCATGTCTACGCAGTCATAGAGGCGGCGTCAAGGGTTCGGAACGCAATCCGCAACCTCTACAGGATGCCGATGTTGGTGAGCGGGATGTTCCAGTCGTTGCTCTCGACGTCGCCACGGCCGTCCTGAGCTGTGGCTGGTCCCGCGAACAGCATCAGCCCGGCGAGGGCGATGGCCAGGACGGCGGCGACACGACGCTTCACGGTTCCTCCTCCGCTACGACAGTGCCGCCCACCCTCCTCCGAGCCGGCCACCCCGCCGACCCGGACACGCCGCGCGGCCCGAGGAATCAGCCGCTCGGTGGCGGCACCCCTCTTGCCGGACGTCAGCCTCCCGCCGGCTCGGAGGCGGTGAAGCGCTCGAACCCGGCGTGGAAGGCCGTGCCCTGCGGGTCGGTCGCGCTGTAGTGGAAGGCGGCCACCCCGCAGCCCCTGGAATCGAAGGCGGCCCCCGTGTACGAGGCGACCCGGGTGCCGTCCACTCCGAGTTCGACCTTGATCCGGCCCGCACCGGCCGGGGAACAGGTCATCGACATGTCGACCTGCTGCTGACTCGCCACCTTCAGACCCGCATCCGCGAGGTCGACCTCGACGACCCGGTCATGCTGGAAAGCCCCTTTGAAGCGGAACTCCCGCACAATAAGAGCCTCCTGACCTGTCGTCAGGTAGGTCGCCCAGCGGGAGCCCTTCCGGTAGTCCCCCGAGCCGTTGCACCACAGCCCGACCCCGCCCTCGCCCCCGTACCACTCCGCCTGGGTGCTCAGCCGTACCGCGAACGACGACGGCTCGAAGGGTGCCTGCGGCCACACCTCCAGCTCGGTCCTGGGATCCACCAGCATGGTCCCGCCCTTGTGCGTGATCCTCGCCAGGGTCGGGTCCTTGTGCGTCCAGTCGCCCGAGTCGGTCAAGTCGTCGGTGTACGAGAGGGGTTGGGAGCCCGCGGAGCTGTTCGGCCTCCCGGACGAGGAGGTGGAGCCCGAGCCATGGGCTCCCCCGGAGGAGGCGGTGCTCAGTACGACGGCAAGCAGCACCGCCGCCGCGGCACTGCCGGCCGCGAACCCCCACAGGCGCAGCTGCCTGGCACTGGTGCCGGGGCGGGAGCCGCCCTTCCCGCGTCCGGCCGCCGGCAGCGGTGGCTGTGGTGTCCCCGACTGCGACTGCGCGCCCTCCGCCGCGCCCGCGAGCCGGGAGACGAGTTGGGCGGCGGTGGGCCGCTGCGCCGGGTCCTTGCGCAGACAGTCGGCGATGACCGAACGGACCGGCTCCGGCACCACTGCGAGATCCGCGTCCCGCTCGCACACCGCGACGAGCACCTCGTAGCCGTTCTCCCCCTCGAAGGGATGCCGCCCCGTGGCGGCGAAGTACAGCGTGCCGCCGAGGGAGAACACGTCGGTGGCGCCGTTGACCCGCATCGACTTGACCTGCTCGGGCGACATGTACGCGGGCGAACCGAGCACACTGCCCGGTGTGGTGAGCGCCGACTCCAGCAGCCGGTCGTCGCGGGCGATACCGAAGTCTATGATCCGTGGTCCGTCCGGGGAGAGCAGGATGTTGGACGGTTTGATGTCCCGGTGCACCACACCCACCCGGTGCACCTGCGCCAAGGCGTGGGCGACGGCCAGCGCCACGGACTGCAGCCGCCCGGAGGACAGCGGGCCGCCCGCGGCCACATGCTGGTGGAGCGTGGGGCCCGGCACGAACTCGCTCACGATGTACGGACTGCGCCCGGACAGGTCGGCATCGAGGACCCGCGCCGTGGCCAGCTCCCCGACCCGGCTCGCCGCACCGAACTCCCGCCGTACGCGGGCGAGCGCGACCTCGTCGTACTCCTTGCCCGGCAGCAGGAACTTCACCACGACCTGCCGCCCCGCCCGGTCCCGGGCGAGCCACACCACCCCTTGCCCGCCCCGACCCAGCTCGCGCTCGCAGACGTATCCGCCCACCGACAGCTGCATCCGTGGATCCATGCCCCCGCCCCCAGCCCCGCCCCCGGTCCATGGCCGTTCTCCAGCGTATCGGCCCACTTGGGTCGTGACAGGGCTCTTGTCCGGGTTTCACGCCTCAGCCCGAGCGGGGATCCACATGGATCTTGGGGCCCGGCCCGGCGCCGGGCGGGCGCTCGCCGGCGAGTACGGGGCCTGCCTCGGCGAGGCCCACCGTGGCGGCGACGAGTGGCCTGGGGTCGACGGACCCGGCGGCGTAGGCGCGGATCGTGGCGTCGAGGCCGGGGGAGGCGGACAGGATGCCCACCGCGGTGACGTCCTTGAGGGCGAGCGTGCGGGTGTCGATCCTGCTGGGTTCGCCGGCCAGCCCGATGTACACGACCCGGCCGGACGGCTCGACCAACTCCAGTGCCAGGTCCGGCAGATGGGCGGCGTTCGAGGCGTCGACGACCGCTTCGAAGGGCAGGTCCGGCAGCGAGCCCTCCGCCCAGACGTGCTCGAACCCCAGTGCGCGGGCGAAGGCGAGGGAGCTGGGGGTGTTGCCCATGAGGTGGACCTCCGCACCGGTCGTACGGAGGAACATCGCGGCCAGCAGTCCGATGGTCCCCGGTCCCAGGACCAGAGCCCGGTCCCCGGGGCTTGGTGCGGCGGCCTGCGCGGCGCGCAGGGCGTTGCCGCCCGGCTCGACCAGCGCGCCGAGCACGGCGTCGACGGAGTCCGGCAGGGCGTGCAACGAAGAGGCGGGGACGGCGAGTTGCTCGGCCAGGGCGCCGGGCCGGTCCCCGCGTATGCCGACCTCCTGCCGCTTCTCGCACACGTGCCGGTGGCTGCGCAGACAACGGCGGCACACCCCGCAGCCGAGCATGGTGTCGCCCATGACGCGCCGCCCGACCCAGCCGGGATCGACACCGTCGCCGACCGCCGCCACCCGCCCCGCCCACTCATGACCGAGCCGCATCGGGTAGGTGGCGTGGCCATGGTGGAGATAGGCCATCGCCCCGGTGAAGAACTCCACGTCGGTGCCGCAGACGCCCACCCGCTCGACGTCGACGACGACTTCGCCGGGTGCCGCCACCGGTGCGGGGACCTCCTGCACGGAGTACTTGCCCGGGCCGGTCAGGACGAAGGCGCGCATCAGGCCACTGCTCACCGGGGCCCGAGCACGTGCTGACGCTGGGTGCCGAGCTGCTGGATGCCGAGTTCCATCACGTCGCCCGGCTGGAGATACACGGGCGGAGTGAGGCCCATGCCGACGCCGGGCGGGGTGCCCGTGTTGATCAGGTCGCCGGGCTCCAGGACGAGGAACTGGCTGAGGTAGTGCACGATGAAGTACGGGTCGAAGACCATCGTCTTGGTGTTGCCGGTCTGCCGGCGCACCCCGTTGACGTCCAGCCACATGTCGAGCGCGAGGACGTCCTCGATCTCGTCGGTGGTGGCCAGCCACGGGCCCGCGGGGTTGAAGGTCTCAGCCGACTTGCCCTTGGCCCACTGCCCGCCCCGCTCCAGCTGGAAGGCGCGCTCGCTGACGTCGTTGACGACCACATAGCCGGCGATGGCCTCGCGCGCCTCTTCCACCGAGTCCAGGTAGCGGGTGCGCCGGCCGATGACGATCCCGAGCTCCACCTCCCAGTCCGTCTTGGCGGACCCGCGCGGGATCCGCACGTCGTCGTTCGGACCGACCAGGGTGTTGGGCGACTTGGTGAACAGGATCGGCTCGTCGGGCACCGCCATACCGCTCTCGGCCGCGTGGTCGCGGTAGTTGAGACCGATGCACAGGATCTGGTGCGGGCGGGCCACGGGAGCGCCGATGCGCTCCCCGGCGAAGCGGGACACCTGCCCGGCCGCCGCCCGCTCCGTCACGACGGGGCGGACGCGGTCCAGGCCGCCTGCGCCGAAGAACGCCTCGTCGAAGTCCGTGACGACGTCCGAGAGGTCCACGTAGGTCTCGTCGTCGATGCGGGCGACGGCCTTTTCGGCGCCGACGGCGCCGATGCGCATGAGGTACACGAGCTCAGTCTCCAGGGTGGGTTCGGCGGGGTGGGTCGGTGGCCCCCGGCGGGGCTTCAGCGGTGGGGCTCGCCGAGGGGACCGAGCAGGGCACGGATCTCGTCGGCCGCCTCGACCAGGGCGCTCAGCGGTGTCCGGTAGGTCAGCGCACTGACGCTGACGGCTCCGGACGGCGTCCTCGGTGAGGTCGCGTACACGGGCAGGGCGAGGCAGTTGACACCCGGCTCGTTCTCCTGGTCGTCGAGGGAATAGCCCCGCTCACGTATGGACTGCAGCTCGCGGTGCAGGGCGTCGGCGGTGCACAAGGTCCGCGGGGTGCGCCGCACCAGGGCAGAGCCGCCGACCCATGCCTCGACCTCCGCCACGGTCTCCAAGTGGCGGGCCAGCAGCAGCTTTCCGACTCCGGTGGCGTGCGCGGGGTTGCGGCCGCCCACCATCGAGGTGAGCCGGACGGCACCGCTGGGCGGATCGACCTTGGCGCGGTAGACGACCTCACGGCCGTCGAGGACCGCGTAGTGCGCGGTCTCGCCGAACCGCTGCGCCAGCGCCTCCAGGACCGGGCGGACGCGGACATGGTCGGGCCGGGCCTCGTGGTGGGCGAAGGCCATCCGCAGGAACTCGTCCCCGAGCGCGTAGTGGCCGCGGGCGTCCTGTCCGGCCAGACCCGCCCGGCGCAGGGCCGCGAGCGCCCGGTGCACGGTCGGCTTCGGACTGCCGATCACCCGGGTCAACTCCTCCAGGCCAACGCCCTCGGGATACCGGGCAAGCTCCTTCAGAACGGCGAGCACCCGGTCCGAGCCCACAAGCCGGCCGCCGTCGGCACCGGTGGAGCCGTCCGTGCCGGGGTCTGTCGGACCCTCGTACGTCTGCGTACGCTTCATGATGTTCCGGACTCTAGAGCGCCGTACCGACTATTGGAAGAGGCCAAGGTGACGCTCCGCAGCGCGCAGTGGTACGAGGGCCAGGACCGCAATGCCTACATCCACCGGGCCTGGATGCGACGGGGCGCACCGGACGACGCCTTCACGGGCCGCCCGCAGATCGCCATCGCCAACACCGCATCCGATCTGACCCCCTGCAACGCCCACCTGAACGAGGTCGCGGCGTCCGTGCGCAACGGTGTGTACGAGGCCGGCGGGATCCCCCTGGACCTGCCCGTGGTGTCGCTCGGCGAGACGAACGTCCGTCCCACGGCCATGCTGTGGCGCAACATGGCCGCGATGGCCACCGAGGAGATGCTGCGGGCCAACCCCGTCGACGGCGTCGTCCTGCTGGGCGGCTGCGACAAGACGATCCCGTCGCTGCTGATGGCCGCCGCCTCGGTCGACCTGCCCGCCGTCGTCGTGCCCGGCGGTCCGATGCTCACCGGAACCTTCCGCGGCAGGCCGCTGGGCTGCGGCACCGACGTGTGGCGGCTGTCCGAGGAGGTCCGTGGCGGCACCCTCTCCCAGGAGGAGTTCACCCGCTCCGAGTCGTCGATGATCCGCAGCCGCGGCCACTGCAACACCATGGGCACCGCCTCCACGATGGCGCTGGTGGCCGAGGCCCTGGGCACGGTCGTGCCGGGTACGGCCGGAACTCCCGCCCCCGACAGCCTACTTCTCAAGGCCGCGCACGGCACCGGACGGCTGGTGGTGGACATGGTGGGCGCCGACCGGCGGCCCGGAACCTTCCTCACCAGGGCCTCCTTCCACAACGCGATCGTCGCGCTCGCCGCCGTAGGAGGCTCCACCAACGCGGTCGTCCACCTCCTCGCCATCGCGGGGCGCCTCGGCATCGACCTGTCCCTCGACGACTTCGACCGCATCGGCTCCCGCGTACCGGTCCTCGTCGACCTCCAGCCGGCCGGCCGCTTCCTCATGGAGGACTTCCACCGCGCCGGCGGCCTCCTTGCCGTCCTGCGCGAAGTCCGCGACCTGCTCGACCCCGACGCCCTGACCGTCACCGGAAGCCCCCTGGTCGAATTCCTCGACGACGCCCCGATCTGGGACACGGACGTCATCCGCCCGCGCGCCCAACCGCTCGTCGCCGAGGGCGGAATCGCCGTCCTGCGCGGCAACCTCGCCCCCGACGGCGCCGTCGTCAAACCGGCCGCCGCCTCCCCGCATCTGCTGCGCCACCGCGGCCGGGCGGTCGTCTTCGACTCGATCGAGGACTTCCACGCCCGTATCGACGACCCGGACCTCGACGTCGGCGCCGACAGCGTGCTGGTCCTGCGCGGCTGCGGTCCGAAGGGCTATCCCGGCATGCCCGAGGTGTCGAACATGCCGCTCCCGAAGAAGCTCCTCGAACAGGGCGTACGCGACATGGTCCGCGTCTGCGACGGCCGCATGAGCGGCACCGCGTACGGCACCGTCGTCCTGCACGTGGCCCCGGAAGCCGCGGCGGGCGGCCCCCTCGCGCTGGTGCGCACGGGGGACGTCATCTCCCTCGACGTCGAAGCCCGCCGCATCGACGTGGACGTACCCGCCGACGAACTCGCCGCCCGCACCCCCGACAAGGCGACCGTCACCGGTTTCGCCAACCCCCGCCGCGGCTGGGAACGCCTCTACGTCGACCACGTCCTGCAGGCCGACACGGGCGCCGACCTGGACTTCCTCGTCGGCTCCAGCGGCTCGGAGGTGAGCCGCGAGTCGCACTGAGCGACGCAACTGCGCCGCCGGGGGGGCCGGTCCGCGATGCCGGGTTCAGTGCCGGCGGGGTGTGGGTGCGGTGCGAGGTCTTGTGGTTGCGGTTCCTGCCGGGCGGCGAACCCGCGGATCCGGGCAGGCCAGGCGTGCGGCCGCCCGTCCGTCACGACCTGACGGTCACGCGTGGGACACGCCCGCTGCCACAGGGATCGGCCGGTGCGTGGTGAGCGCCCGGTCGAGGTCCGCCATCAGGTCCTCCGGGGCCTCCAGCCCGATGGAGAGCCTGATCAGGCCGGCGGCGGGGCGGGCCTGAGGGGCGACGGGCCGGTGTGTCAGTGAGGCCGGGTGCTGGATCAGTGAGTCGACGCCGCCCAGGGACACCGCATGGGTGAAGAGGCTGACCGCCGAGGTGACGTGCGCGGCCTGTTCGCAGCCGCCGCGGAGGTCGATGGAGATCATCGCTCCGGTGCCCTTCAGCTGTCGGCCGAGCAGCCCCTGCGGGTCTCCGTCGAGCCCGGGGTAGTGGACGCGGTCGACGCTCGGGTGGGTCGTCAGCCATGCCGCGATCCGCTGGGCGTTCGCCTGCTGGGCCCGTACCCGAACCGGAAGCGTGGCCAGTCCCCGGTGCAGGAGATAGGCGCCCAGCGGGTGCAGCAGACCGCCGGTGACCGTGCGGACCCGGCGCAGCGCGGCTGCCTGGTCCTGGCCGCAGGCGATGACACCGGCGATCACGTCGCCGTGTCCGCCCAGGTACTTGGTCGCGCTGTGCAGCACCATCGCGGCACCGAGGTCCACGGGATTCTGCAGGACCGGCGTCGCGAACGTGTTGTCGACGAGCACCGGAACGCCCTGGGACGCCTCGACGACGGCACGGATGTCGACCAGTTCGAGGGTCGGATTGGCGGGCGTCTCCAGCACGATCATCGCCGTATCGGGACGGATGGCGGCGGCCACGTCCGGCGCCGAGCAGTAACTCACCTCCGTGCCGAGGAGGCCCGAGGCCAGCAGATGGTCCGTGCCGCCGTAGAGGGGGCGGACGGCCAGGACATGGCGGCGGCCGGTCTCCTTCACGGTCGCCAGGATCGCCGCGGTCATCGCCGCCATGCCCGAGGAGAACGCCACGGCGGCCTGAGCGTGCTCCATCTGGGCCAGCGCCGACTCGAACCGCGCCACGGTCGGGTTCCAGAGCCGCGCGTAGACGGCTCCACCGTCCGCGTTCGGCGTCCCTCCGCCCGCCATGGCCTCGTAGGACAGCCCGCCGGCCTCGATGTCCGGCAGTGGATTGGTCGACGACAGGTCGATGGGAAGCGCGTGGACGCCGAGCTCTGTCAGGTCCTCACGGCCGGCGTGGACGGCCAGGGAGTCGAGATGCAGGTACGACGAGGTCATGCCCAGAGAATGAGGCGATCCACAAGACCCCACAAGAGTCATTGTGGAAGCCATGGTCGATCCCCGATATTGGTGCGGATTCGGCAAGAGGAGGGCTCATGACAGGCCAGCAGCTGAAGAAAACGCAACCCGCTGCGGCGGCGCTCGACGGCACCGATCTGGCCATCCTGGTCGCCCTCGTGGAGGACGGCCGGATGACCAACGCGGCGCTCGCGGCCCGGGTGGGCGTAGCCGAGTCGACCTGCGCGTACCGGGTCCGTGCGCTGCGGGAGTCCGGTGTCATCACGAGCATCAACGCCCGGCTCGACCTCGGCGCACTCGGCCACCCGATCCACGCCATCATCAAGGTCCGCCTGGGCAGCCACAGTCGCGAACACGTCCGCACCCTCTACGACCGGCTGGTCAGGGTGCCGGGAGCCCTGACCGTGTGGCACGTCGGCGGCGACGACGACTTTCTTCTGCATGTGGCCGTGGCGAGCCCGGAAGAGCTGCGGGATCTCATCCTGGAGCACGTGACCGTCCACCCCATGGTGCGGCAGACCGAGACCCAGCTGGTCTTCGAGGTCCGCGACGGCCGCGGTGTACTGCCCGAGTGAACCCGGCCACCGGGAGTCTTGTCCGTGGGAAGTGTTTCCTCATGGGCAAGCGACCGCTTAGTATGCGATGGACCCCGGTCAGACAGAGCAGTCCCCTGGAGGCACCGCATGCAGGCATGGCAAGTGCACGAGAACGGCGAGCCGAGCGAGGTGATGCGGCTCGAGGAGGTGGAGCCGCCCACGCCCGGCGACGGCCAGGTGCTGCTGAAGGTGCGGGCCGCGAACATCAACTTCCCGGACGTGCTGATGTGCCGTGGCCACTACCAGGTGCGCCCGCCGCTGCCGTTCACGCCGGGCGTGGAGATCTGCGGGGAGACCGAGGACGGGCGGCGGGTCATCGCCAACCCCGCGCTGCCGCACGGCGGTTTCGCGGAGTACGCCCTCGCGGACGCCGCCACCCTGCTGCCCGCGCCCGACTCGCTGGACGACGCCGAGACCGCCGCCCTGCACATCGGCTACCAGACCGGCTGGTTCGGTCTGCACCGGCGCGCTCACCTGGAAGCAGGCGAGACGCTGCTCGTCCACGCTGCCGCAGGAGGGGTCGGCAGCGCGGCCGTGCAGCTCGGCAAGGCGGCCGGGGCCACCGTGATCGGGGTCGTCGGCGGGGCCGACAAGGTGGCTGCGGCCAGGGAGTCGGGCTGCGACGTCGTCATCGACCGCAAGAGCGAGGACGTCATCGACGCCGTCAAGGAGGCCACGGGCGGCCGCGGCGCCGACGTCATCTACGACCCGGTCGGCGGCGAGGCCTACGCCCAGTCGACCAAGGTCGTCGCCTTCGAGGGCCGGATCGTGGTCGTCGGCTTCGCCAGCGGCGTCATCCCCAGCCCGGGGCTCAACCACGCCCTGGTGAAGAACTACTCGATCCTCGGCCTGCACTGGGGCCTGTACGGCACCAGGAACCCGAAGCTGATCGCGCACTGCCACGAGCAGCTCACCGAGCTGGCCGCCCGTGGTGCCGTCAAGCCGCTGGTCAGCGAGCGCGTGCCGCTGGCCGGGGCCGCGGCCGCAGTGCAGCGCGTCGCCGACGGCGTGACCACCGGCCGGGTGGCCGTCCTGCCGTCCCTGGAGAACGGAGCCGCCGCATGACCGACGCAGCCGAACTGCGCAGCCGCACACAGGAGTTGCTGGCCGCCCACCCGCCGGCGACCACCGACCGCCTGGACTTCCTCAAGGCCCGCTTCGACGCGGGTCTGGCCTGGGTGCACTACCCGCAGGGCCTCGGCGGGCTCGGCGTGCCCCGCTCCCTTCAGGCCGTCGTGGACGCCGAGCTGGAGGCCGCCGGCGCCCCCGACAACGACTCGCGCCGCAACGGCATCGGCCTCGGCATGGCCGCCCCGACGATCCTCAAGTACGGCACCGAGGAGCAGAAGCAGCGCTATCTGCGGCCGCTGTGGATCGGCGAGGAGGTGTGGTGCCAGCTGTTCAGCGAGCCCGGCGCCGGCTCCGACCTGGCCGCGCTCGGCACCCGGGCCGTCCGGGAGGGCGACGACTGGGTCGTCAACGGGCAGAAGGTGTGGACGTCGGGCGCGCACAACGCCCGCTGGGCCATCCTCATCGCCCGCACCGACCCGAACGTGCCCAAGCACGCGGGCATCACGTACTTCGTCTGCGACATGACCGACCCCGGCGTCGACGTCCGCCCGCTGCGGCAGATCACCGGTGAGGCCGAGTTCAACGAGGTGTTCCTCACCGACGTCCGCATCCCCGACTCCCGCCGCCTCGGCGAGATCGGCGACGGCTGGCGCGTCGCGCAGACCACCCTGAACAACGAGCGCGTCGCCATCGGCGGCATGCGGCTGCCCCGCGAGGGCGGCATGATCGCCCCGGTCGCGAAGACCTGGCGCGAGCGCCCCGAACTGCGCACCCACGACCTGCACCAGCGGCTGCTGAAGCTGTGGGTGGAGTCCGAGGTCGCCCGGCTCACCGCCGAACGCCTGCGCCAGCAGCTCGTCGCCGGGCAGCCCGGCCCCGAGGGCGCCGGCATGAAGCTCGCCTTCGCCCGCCTCAACCAGGAGATCAGCGGTCTGGAGGTCGAACTCCTCGGCGAGGAGGGCCTGTTGTACGACGACTGGACCATGCGCCGCCCCGAACTGGTGGACTTCACCGGCCGCGAGGCCGGCTACCGCTACCTCCGCTCCAAGGGCAACAGCATCGAGGGCGGGACCAGCGAGGTCCTGCTGAACATCGTCGCCGAACGCGTCCTGGGCCTCCCGTCCGAGCCGCGCACCGACAAGGACGTCGCATGGAAGGACCTCGCCCGATGAGCGCACAGCCCGATCTCCTCTACTCCGAGGAGGAAGAGGCGCTGCGGTCCGCCGTACGGGACCTCCTCGCCGACCACTGCGACGCGCCCGGCGTCATCGCACGGACCGAGTCCGACGCCCCGCACGACCTCGCGGCCTGGAAGGCCCTCGCCGACGGCATGGGCCTGGCGGGCCTGCTGGTGCCCGAGGCGCAGGGCGGCCAGGGCGCCACGCACCGCGAGGTCGCCGTCGTACTGGAGGAGCTGGGGCGCGCGGTCGCCCCCGTGCCCTACCTCTCCAGCGCCGTCGTCGCCACCGAGGCCCTGCTGGAGTGTGGCGACGAGGAGTTGCTCGAGCGGCTGGCCTCCGGGCGTGCCATCGGCGTGCTCGCGGTGGCGCTGCACCGCGCCCCCGGCACCGCCTTTCCCGCCGTACGACTGGAGAACGGCACCCTGCACGGGGAGCTGACCGGCATCGCGGACGCGGCTGCCGCGGACGTGCTGCTCGTACCGGCCGAGGACGGTGGGCTGTACGCGGTGGACGCGTCCGAGGCCACCGTCACTCCTCAGATCTCCCTCGACCTCACCCGGCCGCTCGCGACCGTCACCCTGGACGGGGCGCGGGCGCGCAGGCTCGGTGAGGCCGAACCCGCCGTACGAAGTGCCCTGCGGTCCGCGGCCGGGCTGCTCGCCTCCGAGCAGTTCGGGCTCGCCGACTGGGCGTTGACGGAGACCGTGCGCTATCTGAAGGAGCGCAAGCAGTTCAACCGGCCCGTCGGCGGCTTCCAGGCGCTCAAGCACCGCCTCGCCCAGCTGTGGCTGGAGGTCGTCAACCTCCGCGCCGTTGCCCGCAATGCCGCAGACGCGCTCACCACCGGAGGAGACGTCGAAGTGGCGGTGGCCGTGGCGCAGTCCTACGCGGCGCCGGTCGCGGTGCACGCCGCCGAGGAGGCGCTCCAGCTGCACGCCGGCATCGGCATGACCTGGGAGCACCCGATCCATCTGAACCTCAAGCGGGCCAAGGCCGACTCGATCGCCTACGGCACGGCCGGCGCCCACCGGTCCGCCGTGGCCGAACTCGTCGACCTCCAGGCACCCTGACGTCCCCTGACGGTCACCCGGTGAAGCCCGCCCCACCTGGGGCGGGCCTTTCCATGCCGTCCTGCGACAGGAGTGAACGGACCACGGCAGTCCGGCCAACTCCTGTCGTGCGCAGGTCCATTGAGGCCGCTTCCGCCCGATACTCCCTGTGGTTCCGACCCGCCCCACAGGGAGGCAGAACATGGCCCCGTCACCCGTCGCAGAGCCCTCACCGCGTTCGGTGCCACACTCGCGGCAGTGCTCGCGCCGCCCGCCGGCAGCGCGTTCGCGGACGAACACAAGCACCGCCGCCCGTTGTGGAACGCCCACGCCCACAACGACTACGAGCATCCGCGCCCCCTCTTCGACGCCCTCGACCACCGCTTCGGCAGCGTCGAGGCCGACATCTTCCTCGTCGGCGACCAGCTCCTCATCGGCCACACCGAGAGCGACCTCGACCCGACCCGGACCCTGGAGTCCCTCTACCTCGACCCGCTGGCCGCTCTGGTCAAGGCCAACAACGGCTCCGTGTACCGGGGCCACCGCAAGCCGCTCCAACTGCTCATCGGCATCAAGACCGAGGGCTCGTCGACCTACCTCGAACACGACCGCCATCTCCGCCGCTACAAGCACCTGTTCACGACGTACGCCCACGGCCGTGTGCACTCCGGCCCGGTCACCAATGTGATCTCCGGCGACCGTGCCGCGCGTATCCCCATGGAGGCCCAGACCGTACGGCGGGCCTTCTACGACGGCCGGCTCACCGACCTCGGCACCTCGGCGCCCGCCTCCTTCATCCCGCTGATCAGCGACAACTGGCAGCTCAACTTCACCTGGCTCGGCGAGGGCACGTTCCCCGACGCCGAGCGGGAGAAGCTGCGCGGCATCATCGGCCGGGCGCACGCGCGCGTGCAGAAGGTGCGCTTCTGGAACACCCCTGATCTGGCCGGCCCCGCTCGGGACGCCCTGTGGGCCGAGCTGCTCGCCGCCGGCGTCGACTACTTCAACACCGACGACCTCGCCGGCCTTGAGGCGTTCCTGGACGCCCACCGAGTGGCGTAGACACCACACGTTCGGCGGACAGGTCAGCCGCACGGACGAACCCTCCGCTACGCCACACTTGCGGCCGAACGCCGCGAACCGGAAGTGGCGGCGCAGCGGAGGAGGTTGACAATGGCGATTTCCATCTCAGTGGTGGTGCTGCTGCTGGTCCTGGCGGTGATCTTCACCCGCAACGGCGGACTGAAGATCTCCCACGCCCTGGTGTGCACACTGCTCGGTTTCTATCTGGCCGGCACGAACATCGCGCCCACCATTCACAGTGGCGTGACGGCGACCGCAGACATCGTCAGCAGCCTCAGGCCCTGAGGGCCACGAGCCGTCTCATGACGTCGAGAACACCCCGATTCCGTTCGGGACCGGCCGTTCCGCATCGCCGGACGGATGATTGCGTACGGAGACGGTTGCCGCCCCGGGCGCGCGGGCGACCAGGGTCGTCGATCCGCCACCGTCCAGACTGAAGGCGTCGGTCGAGCCCAACGCCCGCATGGTGTCGGCCACTTCCGCGATCGTCAGGCCCTTGCGGTAGGCGGGCGCACCGTCCAGGGCGAACAGCAGCAGCCGCTTCCCGCCGTTCGCGATGCCGACGGCCGTGCGCACGGCCCCGGTCGTGTCGTCCAGGCCCGCGAGTGGCTGGCCGCCCTTCAGGACGGGGTAGCCGCCGAGCGCGAAGCTGTACGCCTTGCGGGTGGTGGCGGAGACCAGTCGGTGCGTCACCGTCACCGGCTCGCCCTTGAAGAACTTCCGCAGCCGCTGCGCGCCCGCCTCCCGGCCGACGAGCACCGTGGTCCCCGCGGCGATGGCGCCCTTGCCGGGAGTGCCGGACGTGGCGACGACCCGGCCCCTGCGGACCGTCACCTCGTAGGTGTCCGTGCTGCAGGCGGCCGCCCGGTCGGTGTCCGTGCCGCAGGTGGCGCGGACCCGGGAGACGCTGCCCCAGCCGGAGGTGAAGGCGCCGACCGAATTCTCCGGCAGCGCGTACTGGTTCAGCCCGCCCAGCGGCAGCCGTCCCAACGGAGTGCGGACCGACCCGGCGAGGGTCAGACGGTCCAGCCGGGCCCTGCGGTCCATGCCCACGCCGAGCACGTCCCGGGTGGTGATGCCCGGTGGCAGGGCCGGCCCGAAGCGCTGCCCGTCCGGCACCGACGCCTTGAGCACATGGCCGTTCGCGATCGCCGGCCCGTCGGTCGAGCCCGTCACCTCGACGCCGGGGTGCTGGGTCTCGGAGATGTTGAAGAAGTCGCCGTTGATGCCCGCGAGGGCCCCTTGTGCGTCGGCCATCCTGGAGACGGCGGCACGTGCGGCCACGGCTCCCGGATAGAGCAGGCCGAGGCGTACGTGCTTGTTGCGCAGGTCCACGGTGAGCAGATGGGCGTGGGTCACGCCCTTCGCCCCCTGGACGTCGAACTGCTTGTAGGTGACTCCCGGCGCGAGCGCCGTGCCGCTCTCCACAGCACTGGCCGGTGCCGCCCCCACCAGGGCCGCACCGGCCAGTGCGCCGAATGCCATGAGAAACGCCAGTGCCGATCTGACCGACGTCCGAACCGTTGCCTCGGATCTGCCTGCTGCGAAACGCTTCTGATGACGCGTCACAGTTCCCCCTGAGGGATCGTCAACTGTCTCGGGTCTCAGGGGAAGTGCATCAGATCGCGGTGGTCCGCGGGACGACTATGCGCCGACTACGCGAGAACGGGTGAGAAAACGCACCCCCTCGGGTGCTTCCAGCGAGAAACCGCTGCCGCGGCCTGCTACGACGTCCACGATCAGCCGGGTGTGGCTCCACACCTCGTACTGGCTGCGCGACATCCAGAACGTCACCGGCTCCGGCACCCCGTCGACCTCCAGTTCCGCGAGCAGCACATCCGAGCCGCCGGTGCGGAACTCGCCGTCCGGGTAGCACATGGGCGCGCTGCCGTCGCAGCAGCCACCGGACTGGTGGAACATCAACGGGCCGTGCGTGGCACGCAGCCGGCGCAGCAGGTCGGCGGCGGCGGGGGTGAGTTCGACGCGCGGGGTCTCCTCATACATGGGTTCAGGGCAGCACGGGGGAGGTTGCGAGAGGGTTGCAGCGGCCCTCGCCCTCACTCGGAGCGTCGGGCCGGTCCGTGGCCCGCAGACGCCGGAGATGCGCCCGCCATTCGGACTCGTCCTGAGTCTCGAAGACGACCTTCCAGTGGCCGGCCTCGGGAGCGGGACGTTCGGCGGCATGCCGCCGCTCTCCCCGTTGCCGGTGTTTTCGCCTCCGCTGCCCTGGCACCGGAACAGCATCCTCGGCGCACCCCACCGCAGCAAGACGACTACGGCTGCCCGGGCGCCGCATAGCAACGCACCGACACCGTCCGGTCCGGTGCCCAGCGCTGCTCGACGACATCGAGCAGTTCCCAGCCCAGGCGCTCGTACAGGGCCGTCGCCGCGGTGTCGGAGTCGACGACGTCGAGCACGGGATGCAGCCCCAGTGTCCGGGCCTCCCCGACGGCTCGTGCCACCAGCGCGGCGCCCAGCCCGTGCCCGCGTGCGGTCGGTGACACGAACAACCGGCCGACCACGGCGGTGACGTCGACGCCGATCCCCGCGCGGGCGGCCCACACCGCGGGCGCCGCGTCCCCCTCGGCGGCCCGGGACAGGCTGAGATGCCCGACCACAGGGCCGTCGAGTTCGGCCACCCAGGCCGCCAACTGAGAGCGTGTCGTCAGCCAATCGGCCGGGCGGTCGGGCCAGTTGACCGGATAGCCGCTGTGTCGGTGCACGGCGGCCAGAACCTCGACGCAGGCGGCGAGGTCGCCGTCCGTTCGCGGCCGGACGAGATCGGAAGGGTCGGTGGTCATCATGATCAGCCAGTATCAGGTACGGGCAGCGACCGGCTGCGGCGTCAGCCGTTGGTGCCCCTTGCGGTCGTAGTACCGCGTCATCGCGAAGCCGAAGAGCAGGCCCAGGGCCGCGCCGACCGCGATCATGATCCACGAGCGGGTCAGGCCGGCGTCCCCGCGGGCCTCGAAGTACAGGATGGCGCGGACGCCGTCGCTGAGCTGGCGCATGGGCTCGAAGTGGGACAGGAAGCGGTAGAAGCCTGGGATGGCCTGGAGGGGGACGGTGGCGCCCGAGGACGGCAGACCGAGGACGATGAACACGAACATGGACACCAGCTGGCCGATGCCGCCGAATGCCGCGTTGATGGCCTGCACGCCCAGGCCGACCGCGAGGGAGGCGCAGTAGGAGTAGATCCACAGCAGCGGGATGTGTGTGGCGTCCATGCCCAGGAGGCCGATGGTGGCGAGCATGACCAGGGAGACGCTGATGACGGTGATGCCGGCGGTCATGGCCATCTTCAGCAGCAGCGTCTGGGTGCGGTTGATGGGGACGGTGGGGCGGCGGGTGTGCCAGGGGCCGATCTCGTTGTCGGCGTAGCCGAGTGCGGTGTCGACGGCGTTGTTGATGACGTTGCCGCCGAGGAAGCCGGCCAGCACGAGCAGCAGCGTGTAGTAGAAGGCGCTCAGCCCGAGGCCGCTGTGGCTGCCGATCGGGTGGCCGACCTGGGTGACGACGTTCACCGGGTCGGCCAGCAGCAGTTTGGTCGTGGAGTTCGCCCGCGTTCCCGCGGCCGCGGTCAGTTGTTTGCCGATGGTCTGCGAGGCCTGGTGCGCCGCCGCCGTGCTGATCTGACTGGCGAGGGACGAACCCAGGCTGCCCTTGCCGGGGTTGGTGAGCACCGTCATCGTCGGCCGCGCGGTGGCCCCGGGCGTGGTCAGTGCGGTGATGGACGCGGTGAAGTCGGAGGGGATGACCAGGGCGCCGTAGACCTTGCCGGAGTCGAGGTCGTCCCGGGCCTGGGCGAGGGTGCGCGTGCGCCACTGGGCCTTGTCGTTCGACTTGTCGGCGGTGATGGCCGCGGCGATCTGCGTGCCCGCGTTCTGCTGCTGCCCGGCCGGCGGTCTGCCGGTGTCGGCGTTGACCAGGGCGATGGGCAGATGGTGCAGATCGCGCTGCGGATTGACGATGCCGCCCATGTAGAGCAGGGCCAGCAGGAAGGCGAGCAGTCCGGTCAGGACGGTGGGCATGAGCCACAGCTTGGGGCGGCCCAGCAGTGTGGCGGCACGGGCCTGGGGGCTGGCGTCGGCCATGGTTCTCCGTAGGTTGTGGGGACGGGACGTCTGCCTCACGGCTCCTCTGCAGCAAGCAGAGCCTACGGAGGAGCGGGCGCCGGGGCGGCCAGGCCGCGCGCGACAGTCCGGAAGTCCCCGGCGGCCTGACGGCACTCGGGCGACCCACGGCCCACCCGGCCCCTCATACGTCCTGGTGACCGGTGCCGACGCCGAGATGCTCGTCCCGGAGGTCGGCTGCGGCACCTGCGCCCGTGTCCGCGAGGCCGTCAAAAAGGCGGCAGCCGACCTCCCTTCCTGACGTTTCTTCGGTCTGCACGACGACACGCGGGGTGAGTGGCCCGGCTCACATGGCCAGAAGGGCATGTCACCGACACCATGGGGGACGTCATCCGCAGGGCTGAAGGGAGCGGCGATGTTCCGCAAGGTGCTGGTAGCCAACCGTGGTGAGATCGCGATCAGGGCGTTCCGCGCAGGCTACGAGCTGGGCGCAAGGACCGTCGCCGTCTTCCCCCACGAGGACCGAAATTCGCTGCACCGGCTCAAGGCCGACGAAGCGTACGAGATCGGCCAGCCGGGCCACCCCGTCCGCGCGTATCTCTCCGTCGAGGAGATCGTCCGCGCGGCGCGCCAGGCGGGCGCCGACGCCGTCTACCCCGGCTACGGCTTCCTGTCCGAGAACCCCGAGCTGGCCAAGGCCTGCGAGGAAGCGGGCATCACCTTCGTCGGGCCGAGCGCGCACATTCTCGAACTGACCGGCAACAAGGCCCGCGCGGTGGCCGCCGCCCGCGCCGCCGGTGTTCCGGTGCTCGGCTCCTCCGCGCCCTCCACCGATGTCGACGAACTCGTCCGCGCAGCCGAGGAGGTCGGCTTCCCGGTGTTCGTGAAGGCGGTCGCGGGCGGCGGCGGACGCGGAATGCGCCGCGTCGAGGACCCCGCCCAGCTGCGCGAGTCCATCGAGGCGGCCTCCCGCGAGGCGGCCTCCGCGTTCGGCGACTCCACCGTCTTCCTGGAGAAGGCGGTCGTCGACCCCCGCCACATCGAGGTGCAGATCCTCGCCGACGGCGAGGGCAACGTCATCCACCTCTACGAGCGCGACTGTTCCGTCCAGCGCCGCCACCAGAAGGTCGTCGAACTCGCCCCCGCACCCAACCTCGACCCGGAGCTGCGCGACCGCATCTGCGCCGACGCGGTCCGCTTCGCCCGCGAGATCGGCTACCGCAACGCGGGCACCGTCGAGTTCCTGCTGGACCGCGACGGCAACCACGTCTTCATCGAGATGAACCCGCGCATCCAGGTCGAGCACACGGTCACCGAGGAGGTCACCGACGTCGACCTCGTCCAGTCCCAGCTGCGCATCGCCTCCGGCGAGACCCTCGCCGACCTCGGCCTGTCCCAGGAGACGGTGAAGCTGCACGGCGCGGCCCTGCAGTGCCGTATCACCACCGAGGACCCGGCCAACGGCTTCCGCCCGGACACCGGCCGCATCAGCGCCTACCGCTCACCCGGCGGCTCCGGCATCCGCCTGGACGGCGGAACCACCCACGCCGGTACGGAGATCAGCGCCCACTTCGACTCCATGCTGGTCAAGCTCACCTGCCGGGGCCGGGACTTCAGGGCCGCGATCGGACGGGCCCGGCGCGCCGTGGCCGAGTTCCGCATCCGTGGCGTGGCCACCAACATCCCGTTCCTGCAGGCGGTCCTCGACGACCCGGACTTCCAGGCCGGGCGGGTGACGACGTCGTTCATCGAACAGCGCCCGCACCTGCTCACCTCCCGCTCCTCCGCCGACCGCGGCACCAAACTGCTCACCTACCTCGCCGACGTGACGGTGAACAAACCGAACGGCGAGCGCCCCGAGCTGATCGAACCCGTCAGCAAGCTGCCGGTGCTGCCCGCAGGCGAGCCGCCCGCCGGTTCGCGTCAGCGGCTGGTCGAGCTCGGCCCGGAGGGGTTCGCCCGCGCGCTGCGCCAGTCGCCGACCATCGGCGTCACCGACACCACCTTCCGCGACGCCCACCAGTCGCTGCTCGCCACGCGCGTCCGCACCAAGGATCTCCTCGCGGTCGCCCCGGTGGTCGCGCGGACCCTGCCCGAGCTGCTGTCCCTGGAGTGCTGGGGCGGAGCGACCTACGACGTCGCACTGCGCTTCCTCGCCGAGGACCCCTGGGAGCGCCTGGCCGCTCTGCGGGAGGCCGTTCCCAACATCTGTCTGCAGATGCTGCTGCGCGGCCGCAACACCGTCGGCTACACCCCGTACCCGACCGAGGTGACCGACGCCTTCGTGCAGGAGGCCGCCGCCACCGGCATCGACATCTTCCGCATCTTCGACGCCCTCAACGACGTCGGCCAGATGCGCCCCGCCATCGACGCCGTACGCGAGACGGGCACGGCGATCGCCGAGGTGGCCCTCTGCTACACCTCGGACCTGTCGGACCCGAACGAGCGCCTGTACACGCTGGATTACTACCTCCGCCTCGCCGAGCAGATCGTCGAGGCGGGTGCGCACGTCCTGGCCGTCAAGGACATGGCGGGTCTGCTGCGCGCCCCGGCCGCCGCCAAGCTCGTATCCGCGCTGCGGCGGGAGTTCGACCTCCCGGTCCACCTGCACACCCACGACACGGCGGGCGGCCAGCTCGGCACCTACCTCGCGGCGATCCAGGCGGGCGCGGACGCGGTGGACGGCGCGGTGGCGTCGATGGCGGGAACGACGTCCCAGCCGTCGCTGTCGGCGATCGTCGCCGCGACCGACCACTCCGACCGCCCGACCGGCCTCGACCTCCAGGCGGTCGGTGACCTGGAGCCGTACTGGGAGAGCGTCCGCAGGGTCTACGCCCCGTTCGAGGCGGGCCTCGCCTCCCCGACGGGCCGCGTCTACCACCACGAGATCCCCGGCGGCCAGCTCTCCAACCTGCGCACCCAGGCCGTCGCGCTCGGCCTCGGCGACCGCTTCGAGGAGATCGAGGATCTGTACGCCGCCGCCGACCGGATGCTGGGCCGCCTGGTCAAGGTCACCCCGTCCTCCAAGGTCGTCGGCGACCTCGCCCTGCACCTGGTGGGCGCCGGGGTGGATCCGGCCGAGTTCGAGGCGACCCCGAACCGGTACGACATCCCCGACTCCGTCATCGGCTTCCTGCGCGGCGAGCTGGGCACCCCGCCCGGCGGCTGGCCGGAGCCCTTCCGCACCAAGGCACTTGAGGGCCGCGCCGAGCCCAGGCCCGTGCAGGAGCTGAGCACGGAGGACCGCGAGGGCCTGGCGAAGGAGCCCCGCGCCACCCTCAACCGGCTGCTCTTCCCCGGCCCGACCAGGGACTTCGAGACCCACCGTCAGGCCTACGGCGACACCAGCGTGCTCGACAGCAAGGACTTCTTCTACGGGCTGCGCCCCGGCAAGGAGTACGCCGTCGACCTCGAACCGGGCGTCCGGCTGCTGATCGAGCTGGAGGCGGTCGGCGAGGCCGACGAGCGCGGCATGCGGACCGTGATGTCCACCCTGAACGGGCAGCTCCGCCCGATCCAGGTCCGCGACAAGTCGGCCGCCTCCGACGTCCCGGTGACGGAGAAGGCCGACCGCACCAACCCGGGCCATGTCGCCGCCCCGTTCGCCGGCGTGGTCACCCTCGCGGTCGCCGAGGGCGACGAGGTGGACGCCGGTGCGACGGTGGCCACCATCGAGGCGATGAAGATGGAGGCCGCGATCACCGCCCCCAGGGCGGGCACCGTCGGCCGGCTGGCCATCAACAAGATCCAGCAGGTGGAGGGCGGCGACCTGCTCGTCGAGATCGGCTGAGCCGTCGCTCACACTGTCGACACCGCCGGCCCCCGCGCCTGTGCCAGAGGGCCGGCCCCACCGATCGGTCGGCGGGGCCGGCCCGGCCTGGGATTCCTCGGGTGCGACGGATGTGTGCCTCGCGGTCGCGGTGGAGGCGGTCAGCGGGGCGCCGCAGCTGCTCCACGGTGTTCGACCGCCCGCCGAGTACGTCCCGGCACCGCAGGCATGACCCTGCCATGAATGACGTCCTTCCGGTGGCCGGGTAAGGTCTCTGGGATGCCGAGAGTCAAGGTCAGCGTCGTCGTGCCCGTGTACAACACCGGGAAGTACGTCGACGAGTGCGCGCCGTCGCTGCTGGGGCAGTCCCTGCCCGCCGACGAGTACGAGGTCATCTACGTCGACGACGGTTCGACGGACGACACCCTGGCCCGCCTGGAGAAGATCGCCGCGAAGCACCCGAACGTGCAGGTGCACACCCGCCCCAACTCGGGCTGGCCGGGCGCACCGCGCAACCTGGGCATGAGCCACGCCCGGGGCGAGTACGTCCAGTTCGTCGACCACGACGACACCCTCGGCCCCGAGGCGCTTCAGCGGCTGTACGAGTTCGCCAAGCGCAATGACTCCGACGTGGTGCTCGGCAAGATGTCCACCACCATGGTCCGGCCCCGACGGCTGTTCCGGCACACGGTGGACGCCTGCACCATCGAGAACGACGAGCTCATGCAGAGCATGTCGCCGCACAAGATGTTCCGGCGCGCCTTCGTCGAGGAGCACGGCCTGCGCTTCCCCGAGGGCCCCTGGATCCTGGAGGACCTGCTCTTCGTCAGCGCCGCCTACCTCAAGGCGGAGCGGATCTCGATCCTCGCCGACTACCCCTGCTACTACTGGATGAAGCGGGACGACGGCGGCAACAACACGCAGCACCGGTTCAGCCCCCGGCACGGCTTCTGGCCCAACTGTCGCACCATCGTCCGCCAGATCAAGGACGGCACCGAGGCTTCCGACGACATCGACGCCCTGCAGAACCGCCTCCTGCACCGCCTCTACCACGTCGAGATCCTCTCCCGCACCCGCGAGCCCGAGATCCTCCGCGAGGACCCGGGCGAGCAGAGGCAGCGCTTCGAGGCGGCCCGCGAACTGGCGCTGACGGAGTTCCCGGCGGGCGTACGCGAAGGCCTGCCCACCGTGTCCCGGCTACGCGCCGAACTCCTCGAAAGCGGCGACTTCGACGGCGCAGTGGCTCTCGCCGAGCGCGTCCGCGAGGTGAAGGCCCGCAGCGAGGTCGGCGCACTGCGCTGGGAGGGCGGCCGGCTGGTTGCCGACGTCACCCTCGACCTGCTGCGCGGCGACGGCGAACCGCTGACCCTCGTCGAGCGGGACGGCAAGCGATGGCTGGACCCCGAGCTGCTGTCCGGCGTGCCCGGAGCGGAGGACGGCTGGGAGGTCCGCGACCCGTTCCGGCTGGCGTACGCGGAACTGGTGGTCAAGGACCGCGACCGTGAGGACTGGTGGTACCCCGAGGGCGACCTGGAGGTGCGCCTGGAGCCGCTCGGCGAGAGCCGCTCACGGCTGGTCGCCTCCGGACGGCTGCTCCTCGATCCCGAGCGCATGGCCGGCGGCCGTCCGCTGGAGCGCGGGGTGCACGACGTGTGGGCGTACGTCCAACTACTCGGCATCGACCGGATGGTCCGCGTCACCGGCGACGGCACCCCGGGCGCCCCGGCCACGGGTCCGGCACTGACCGGCGGCCGCCTCGCGCTCCCGTACTGGACGGCCGGCGGCCAGCTCGCCCTCGACGTGGACCAGCGCCAGCGCAGGCTCGGCCCCGACACTGCCGACGCCTCCGCGGCGAACAGCGGACGCGGCAGACGTTCCCTCCCACTGCCGTACATTGCGGCGGGGGCAGCCGGAGCCCCGGCGCGCATCAAGGTCACGGTCGCCTCCCTGGCCCTGGACGCCGAGCTGATCCCCGCCCCCGACGGCGCGACGGCCGAACTGCGCCTGCCCACCCGTCTCGCCCTCCCGGCCGGCCGCCACCCGGTCACCCTCCCGAAGACGGACACCCCGGTCGCCCACGCCGTCGTCCGCGACGGCGCCCTGCTCCGCCTGGAAGGCCCGGCCTACGAGCCCGGCAGCGGGCGCCGACTCCTCGACGCGGTGGCGGAGAACGGGCAAGTACGGCGGGTACGGCGACGGTTGGGCCGCTGAGTCTCCGGCTTTACCGGGTGCCCGACTGGACGAGCCTGAAGAAGAGCCGCGCCCCGGCTCGCTGGGCGGACTGACGCAGGCGGGCGGCGGGGGATCGGACCGGAGCCGACACCGGGGCTCCGCCCAGGCGGGGGAACAGGGCTTCGGCGTTGGTGCGGTTCACGGCCGCCAGTGTGCCTGCATCCACGCCGGCGTCCAGGCTGGAGGACAGCGCGGTGTCGAAGTAGAAGCCGCGCAGCTCCTCCAGGATGTCCAGCGGGCTGCGTCCGGTGTCGCTCGCGATCGCCACGGCCAACCGGTGCGAGGCGTACGGCACGAGACCGCCCGCGTGGCTGAGGATGAACCGGATGTTCGGGTAGTGCCGGACGATGCCGCTGCGGACCAGGAGGTCGGCGGCGCGGGTCGTGTCCAGCAGGAAGTCCGCGGCGAACGGCGGGACGTTCTCGACGGCGGGCGCCGGGAGGTCCGCCGGGCGGATCAGCACGACGGCGCCGCGGTCGTCGAGGACCTGCCACAACTGGTCCTGGCCGCCCGTGCCGAGATGCGTGCCCTGGTTGTTGGCGAGCAGGGTGACCCCGTCGGCGCCCAGTTAGTCCAGGGCCCGCCGGGTCTCGGCCGCTGAGGCGGCGACATCGGGCATGGGCAGGGTGGCGAAGTACCCGAAGCGGCCGGGGTGGTCTGCGGCAAGGAGGCGGAGAAGGCGTTGAGCTGCCGGGCCGGCTCGGCGGCCGCCGCCGGGTCGGTGAGGAAGCCGGTGCCGGGGCTGGACACGGACACGATGGCCGTGGCGGTGCCCAGGAGGTCCATCGCCTCCAGCGCGGCCCCCGGGCTCCAGTCGGGCAGGTCACGACCACCGGCCTCGGTGGTGCCCACCTTGGCGAGAGCGTCGCGATACAGCGGCGGCACGATGTGGTGGTGGACGTCGACCCGGCCGGCTGCGCTGGTCATGGGGCGGCTCCGGTGCTTCTCAGGCGCAGCATCTGGGGCCACACCCCCGTCGGCCACGGTACCGGCCCTCAGTGGCGCCGGTGTCGCCGACGACTGAGCGACGGTCCCGCTGCCCGGGAGACCACCCGGGCAGCGGAACCATGCCGTGGTTCTACGAGGGAGGCGGGGTTGCTGTCGTCCAGGCCGCCGATCCCCACTGCTGCGCAACCGCCGGGGTCACGGTGAGCAGGCTGGTGCGGTAGGAGATGCAGGGCAAAGTGCCGCCGGCCGGCGCGCCCAGTGGCAGCACGGCGAAGCCGCCGAAGCGTCCGGCGAGCCGCGCGGTGGTGGTGTGGACCAGGTCGCGGCTGAGGTAGTCGTTCAAGTCGCCGGGCCGCGGCGCGACCTGCGGTAGAACTCCGGGACGATGTGGCAGTGCACGTCGATGCGGTAACTGCCGGACGGCAGCGGGGCGTCGGCGGCCTGCGTGGTTGCCGCACCGAGGGACGTCGCCGCCACGGCACCGCAGCGCGCCGGCAGGCCCTGCGCATCGACGGCGCAACCACATTGCTGGAACGATCGCTACGGCAAGAGGGGAGGAAACGACCGTCAATCCTTGGGATCGCCGATGTCGACCGTGCACCCCCGAGAGCCTTGACCCCGGGTCCGCGCTCCACGATGCTGTGTTGCGGCACATGAGATGTGTGCCGTATTGAGCAACATCTGACTCAGTCTCGTACCAGCCGAGGAGTGGCCATGACGCACCAGGTCCGTGGAGTCGTCGCGCGGGGCAAGGGCGCCCCCGTCAGCCTGGAGACGATCATCGTGCCCGACCCCGGGCCGGGCGAGGCCCTGGTGAAGGTGGAGGCCTGCGGGGTCTGTCACACCGATCTGCACTACCGCGAGGGCGGCATCAACGACGACTTCCCCTTCCTGCTGGGCCACGAGGCCGCGGGCGTGGTGGAGTCGGTGGGGGAGGGCGTCACCGATGTCGCCCCCGGTGACTTCGTGATCCTCAACTGGCGTGCGGTGTGCGGTCAGTGCCGGGCCTGTCTGCGCGGGCGGCCGTGGTACTGCTTCAACACCCACAACGCCGAGCAGAAGATGACCCTGGAGGACGGCACCGAGCTGTCCCCGGCGCTGGGCATCGGCGCCTTCGCGGAGAAGACGCTGGTCGCGGCGGGTCAGTGCACCAAGGTCGACCGCTCGGCGTCGGCGGCCGCCGCCGGCCTGCTGGGCTGCGGTGTGATGGCGGGCATCGGCGCCGCGATCAACACCGGCAACGTCGGCCGCGGCGACAGCGTGGCGGTCATCGGCTGCGGTGGCGTCGGCGACGCCGCGATCATGGGGTCGAACCTGGCGGGTGCCGCGAAGATCATCGCGGTGGACCTGGACGACCGGAAGCTGGAGACCGCCCGCAAGCTCGGCGCGACCCACACCGTCAACTCCAAGGAGACCGACCCCGTCGAGGCGATCCGCGAGCTGACCGGCGGCCACGGCGCCGACGTCGTCATCGAGGCGGTCGGCCGCCCGGAGACGTACAAGCAGGCCTTCTACGCCCGCGACCTCGCCGGCACGGTCGTCCTCGTCGGAGTGCCCACCCCCGAGATGAAGCTCGAACTGCCCCTCCTGGACGTGTTCGGGCGCGGCGGATCGTTGAAGTCGAGCTGGTACGGCGACTGCCTGCCCTCCCGCGACTTCCCGATGCTGATCGACCTCTACCTGCAGGGCCGTCTGAACCTGGACGCCTTCGTCACCGAGACCATCGCCCTGGACGAGGTCGAGAAGGCCTTCGAGCGGATGCACGGTGGCGACGTCCTGCGCTCGGTGGTGGTGCTCTGATGGCCGCCCGCATCGAACACCTCGTCACCTCGGGCACGTTCTCGCTGGACGGCGGTACCTGGGACGTCGACAACAACGTGTGGATCGTCGGCGACGACCACGAGGTGATCGTCGTCGACGCGGCCCATGACGCCGACGCCATCGCCCAGGCCGTCGGCGGCCGGACCCTGCGGGCGATCGTGTGCACCCACGCGCACAACGACCACATCGACGCCGCGCCCGATCTCGCGGCGCGCACCGGCGGCCCGGTCCTCCTCCATCCCGACGACCTGCCCCTGTGGAAGCAGACGCATCCGGAGCGGGCGCCCGACGCGGAACTGGCCGACGGCCAGGTCCTGACGGTGGCGGGCGTCGACCTGACCGTGCTGCACACGCCCGGTCACGCCCCTGGTGCGGTCTGCCTGTACGCGCCGGCGCTCGGCGCGCTCTTCAGCGGTGACACGCTCTTCGCGGGCGGCCCGGGGGCCACAGGGAGGTCGTACAGCCACTTCCCGACCATCATCGACTCCATCCGGGAACGGCTGCTGACCCTGCCCGGCGACACCGTCGTGCACACCGGTCACGGGGACACGACCACCGTCGGTGCGGAGGCCCCGCACCTGCAGGACTGGATCGCACGCGGTCACTGACCCGCTGACCTGCTCGAAGGCACTGACTCCGGTGCCGACCCCTGCCTTGAGGGTGTTGCATATCGTGCTTGAAGTTGCATGAAAAGCAACACTCGGCAGGGGTCATCGGGGCCCCTGAACTCCTTGACAAGGGTTCAGGGCGACCTCAGACTGATGTTGCGCTTACCGCAATCCGTTTCGTTATACGCACCGAGGTGTCATGATGATTCCCGTGTGCCGTCTCGCGGATCTCCCGCGAGGTGAGGCCTTCCGGCTCGACATCGATCCGCCGGTCTCGGTGTTCCATACCGATGACGGCGAGGTCTTCGCCATCGACGACACCTGCACCCACCAGGACGCCTCGCTCGCCGACGGCTGGCTGGAGGGCTGCGAGGTGGAATGCCCGCTGCACGCTTCCAAGTTCGACCTGCGCACCGGCGCCGTCGACGCCCCACCGGCCAAGCTGCCGGTGCGGACGCACGAGGTCGTCGTCGAGGACGGCATGATCTACGTCCAGGTGTCGACCGACGCCCCCAATCTGCCGCCCTGCATCGCCTCCCGCCTCGCCGGAGGTCCCGCGTGAGGACGGTCGCCGTGGTCGGCGCCTCGCTGGCCGGCCTGTCGGCGGCGCGCTCACTGCGGGGGCAGGGCTACGACGGGCGGCTCGTCGTCATCGGCGACGAGATTCACCGCCCGTACGACAGGCCCCCGCTGTCCAAGGAGTTCCTGGCCGGCACGATCGGCGAGGCCGACCTCGTGCTGGAGACGGACGACGAGGACCTGGGGGCCGAGTGGCTGCTCGGCGCCCGCGCCACCGGCCTCGACCGCACCCGGCGCGCCGTCCGGCTCGCCGACGGGAGTGAGCTCCGCGCCGACGGCATCGTCATCGCGACGGGTGCCGCCGCGCGCAATCTGCCCGGCGCCGAGGGCCTTTCCGGAGTGCACACCCTGCGCACCCTGGACGACGCCCGCGCCCTGCGCGACGAACTGGCCCGCGGCGGACGGCTCGTGGTGATCGGCGGCGGCTTCATCGGTGCCGAGGTCGCCTCCACGGCCTACGCCCTCGGGCTCGACGTGACGGTGGTCGAGGCGGCCCCGACGCCGCTTGCAGGACCGCTCGGCGAGACCATGGGTGCGGTCGTCTCCGCACTCCACGCGGACCACGGCGTACGGCTGCTGTGCGGCGTGGGCGTCAAGGGGCTCAGCGGTGAGCGCCAGGTCGACGCCGTGCTGCTGGAGGACGGCCGCAGCATCCCCGCCGACATCGTCGTCGTCGGTGTGGGTGCACGCCCGTGCGTCGAGTGGCTGGAAGGCTCCGGTGTCACGCTCGACAACGGCGTGAAGTGCGGCGCCGACGGCCGCACCAGCCTCGCCGGTGTGGTCGCGGTCGGCGACTGCGCCAACTGGTACGACCCCCGCGCGGGCGCCCATCGCCGCGTGGAGCACTGGACCGGGGCGCGCGAGCGCCCCGACGCCGCCATCGCCACACTGCTGGCGGGCGGTGCGGTGGAGCCGGGCGTGCCCCGGCCGCCGTACTTCTGGTCCGACCAGTACGGAGTGAAGATCCAGTTCGCCGGCCATGCGGCCGGCGCCGACAGTGTGACGGTCGAGGAAGGCGCTGCGGACGACCGCAACGTCCTCGCCGTCTACCGGCGTGCCGGACAGCCGGTCGCCGTGCTCGGGATGAACCAGCCGCGGCTGTTCACCCGCTGGCGCAAGCAGCTGAGCGCCTCGCTGTGAGTGCCGTGATGTGCCGTTTTTCTTCTGCGGCGCCATTGTGGCTGGTCGCGCCCCCCGGCGGAGCCGCACACAAGCACCGTCCCGCGCCCCTGTGGGGCGCTCCTACCATTACGTTCCCGAGGAGTGCACCGTGACCTCGACCAGCCTGCCGGACAGCCTGATCGCCACCCTTCCTGGTTCCTCCTACACGGATCCGGCGATCTTCGCCCAGGAGCAGGAGCGCATATTCGAGACCATGTGGTTCTGCGTCGCACGCTCCTCCGAGCTGGCCAAGCCCGGCGCCTTCCGCACCGTCGACGTGGGCCGTGAGAGCATCCTCGTCACCCGCGCCCGGGACAACTCGATCCGCGCCTACTTCAACGTGTGCCGCCACCGCGGCGCCAAGCTCTGCACCGAGGAGACCGGCGAGGTCAAGCGGGCCTTCCAGTGCCCGTACCACGCCTGGACCTACGACCTGAACGGCAAGCTGGTCGCGGCCCCCAACCTCACCAAGATGCCCGACGTCGGCCGCACCGAGTACGGCCTGGTCAGTGTGGCCGTCCGTGAATGGCTCGGCTACGTCTGGGTGTGCCTGGCGGAGAACCCGCCCTCCTTCGAGGAGGACGTCATCGGCGAGGTGATCTCCCGTCTCGGCGACGTGGAGTCGATCGAGCACTACGACATCGACAACCTCTCCGTGGGCAAGCGGATCGTCTACGACGTCAAGGCGAACTGGAAGCTCATCATCGAGAACTTCATGGAGTGCTACCACTGCGCCACGATCCACCCCGAACTCACCGAGGTGCTCCCGGAGTTCGCCGACGGCTACGCCGCCCAGTACTACGTCGGGCACGGCGCCGAGTTCGGTGAGGAGGTGCAGGGCTTCACGGTCGACGGCTCCGAGGGCCTGGACCGCATCCCCGGGGTCGCCGAGGACCAGGACCGCCGCTACTACGCGATCACGGTCAAGCCGCAGGTCTTCATCAACCTCGTCCCCGACCATGTGATCTTCCACCGGATGTACCCGGTGGCCGTCGACCGCACGATCGTCGAATGCGACTGGCTCTACCTCCCGCACGTCGTGGAGAGCGGCAAGGACGTCAGCCGGTCCGTGGAGCTCTTCGACCGCGTCAACCGCCAGGACTTCGACGCCTGCGAGCGCACACAGCCCGGCATGAGCTCCCGGATGTACGCCAAGGGCGGCGTGCTGGTGCCGAGCGAGCACCACATCGGAGCCTTCCACGACTGGGTGAACGAGCGCCTGGGCCTGTCCCAGGGGTGACTCAGCCCAGGTAGCCCATGCGGTGACTGATCTCCTCCGCACCCTTGATCAGCACGGGCGCGAGCTCGCGCATCCGCTCCTCCGTGAAGCGGTACGAGGGCCCGGAGGCGGTGACCGCCGCGATGACCTCGCCGTCCCGGTCCAGGACCGGGGCGGCCATGGCGTGCAGACCGATCTCCAGCTCCTCCTTGGTCCAGGCGTAGCCGGCCTCCCGTACCTCGGCGAGGGTCTTCTCGAGCTTCGCCTTCGAGGTGAGGGTGTGCGGCGTGACCTTCTTCAGGCCCGCCTCGGCCAGCAGCGCGGCGCGCTCCTTGGCGGGCAGGTACGCCAGCAGGCACTTGCCGCTCGACGTGGCGTGCAGCGGGGTCAGCTGACCGACCCAGTTGTGCGCGGTGACCGCTCCGGGGCCGCGCACCTGGTACAGGTTGATCGCGTAGTGCTCCTGCAGCACCGCGATGTTCACCGTCTCACCGATCTCCTCGGCGAGCCGCTCGCAGACCGGGCGGCCCTGCTGGGTGATGTCGATGCGTCCCGTCACCGCGCCGGCCAGGCGTACGATGCCGAAGCCGAGCCGGTACTTGCCGCGCTCGCCCGCCTGCTCCACCAGACCGCGCGCCTCCAGGGCGCCGAGAAGGCGGAAGGCGGTGGACTTGTGAACATCGATCTCGGCGGCCACTTCACTGACGCCCGCCTCGCCGCGCTGCGCGAGGATCTCCAGGACGCTGATGGCTCGGTCGACCGACTGCACTCCGCCGGCCTGCGAATTTGACGTTTCGGTGTCTTGGCTGTGGTTGCTCACTCCGAAACTATACGCGCAGTAAACAACACGACTGCAAGTAACCGTGGCGAAATCAACAACCCGTAAGTTGCGTGGCTCGCAACCTAGTGCGTATAGCGCTACTGGTACTAGCATGCCTCGCGTATCTACGGCGCGAGCGAGACGAGGCACCATGGCTCCCCAATACGACTTCGTCATCGTCGGCGGCGGTTCGGCCGGCAGTGCACTGGCGAACAGGCTCTCAGCTGACCCGGCGAACAAGGTGCTGGTCCTGGAGGCAGGCCGCTCCGACTACCCCTGGGACGTCTTCATCCACATGCCCGCGGCACTGACGTACCCGATCGGCAGCCGCTTCTACGACTGGAAGTACGAGTCCGAGCCCGAGCCCCACATGGGCGGCCGGCGCATCTACCACGCGCGCGGCAAGGTGCTCGGCGGCTCCAGCAGCATCAACGGCATGATCTTCCAGCGCGGCAACCCCATGGACTACGAGCGCTGGGCGGCCGACCCCGGCATGGAGACCTGGGACTACGCGCACTGTCTGCCGTACTTCCGGCGGATGGAGAACTGTCTGGCCGCCGACCCGGACGACGAGTTCCGCGGCCACGACGGCCCCCTCGTCCTGGAGCGCGGCCCGGCCACCAACCCCCTCTTCGGCGCCTTCCTCAAGGCCACCCAGGAAGCCGGTTACGCCCCCACCGACGACGTGAACGGCTACCGGCAGGAGGGCTTCGCCAAGTTCGACCGCAACGTCCACCGCGGACGCCGTCTTTCGGCCTCGAAGGCGTACCTCAAGCCCGCCAGGAAGCGGCCCAACCTCACCGTCACGACCCGCGCCCTGGTCACCCGCGTCCTTTTCGAGGGCAAGAAGGCCGTCGGCGTCGAGTACCAGCGCGGCAAGGGCGCCCCGAAGCAGGTGCGCGCCAAGGAAGTCATCCTGTGCGGCGGCGCGATCAATTCCCCGCAGCTGCTGCAGCTGTCCGGCGTCGGCAACGCGGAGGAGCTGCGCGCCCTCGGCATCGACGTCGTGCACGATCTGCCGGGCGTCGGCGAGAACATGCAGGACCACCTGGAGGTGTACATCCAGTACGCCTGCAAGCAGCCCGTGTCCATGCAGCCGTATCTGGCCAAGTGGCGGGCCCCCTTCATCGGCCTGCAGTGGCTGTTCCGCAAGGGCCCCGCGGCCACCAACCACTTCGAGGCCGGCGGCTTCGCCCGCAGCAACGAGGACGTGGACTACCCCAACCTGATGTTCCACTTCCTGCCCATCGCGGTCCGCTACGACGGTTCCGTGCCCGCCGGCGGCCATGGCTACCAGGTCCACGTCGGGCCCATGTACTCCGACGCCATCGGCTCGGTGAAGATCAAGAGCAAGGATCCGCGCGAACACCCGGCGCTGCGCTTCAACTACCTTTCCACCGAGCAGGACCGCAGGGAGTGGGTCGAGGCGATCCGCGTCGCCCGCAGGCTCCTCAACCAGCCCGCGCTCGCGCCTTTCAACGACGGGGAGGTCTCGCCCGGCCCGTCCGTGGAGACGGACCAGGAGATCCTCGACTGGGTCGCCAAGGACGGCGAGACCGCCCTGCACCCGTCCTGCACCTGCAAGATGGGCACCGACGAGATGTCCGTCGTCGACCCCACCAGCATGCGCGTGCACGGCGTGGAGGGCCTGCGGGTCGTCGACGCGTCGGTGATGCCGTACGTCACCAACGGCAACATCTATGCGCCGGTGATGATGGTCGCCGAGAAGGCCGCCGACCTGATCCTCGGCAAGGAGCCCCTGGCGCCGTCGAAGGCCGCGTACTACCGCCACCGCGACGCCCAGAAGCAGGCCGGGTAGCGGGCCTTGGACGCCACCGGCCTGAGGGCGCTGCTGGACGGTGTCCGCTACGAGGTGCTGCCCGCGAAGGCCACCGAGGACAAGGTCCTCGCCCATGTCCCGCGCGACGTCGTGGTCACGGTCACGGCGTCGCCGGTCAAGGGCCTGGAGCCGACCCTCGAACTGACCGGCCGGCTCGCGGCGCACGGCTACCGCGTCGTGCCGCACGTGCCCGCCCGGCTGCTGCGGGACGAGGTGCATCTGAAAGAGGTCGTCGAGCGGCTGCGCGAGGCGGGCGTGGACGACGTCTTCGTGCCGGCGGGGGACGCCAACCCGCCGGCCGGGGCCTACGACGGCTCCCTGCCGGTGCTGCGCAGGCTCACCGAGCTGGGCGAGCCCTTCGCCCACGTGGGCATCACCGGCTACCCCGAGAGCCATCCCCTCATCCACGACGACATCACCATCCAGTCGATGTGGGACAAGCGCGCGCACGCCACGTACATCGTCAGCAACCTGTGCTTCGACCCGCGCGTGCTCGGGGAGTGGATCGCCCGGATACGGCGGCGGGACGTCTCCCTGCCGGTGTACGTGGGTGTCGCCGGGCCCGTGCAGCGGACCAAGCTGATGGCGATGGCGACGAAGATCGGGGTGGGGGAGTCGACGCGGTTCCTGACGAAGCATGCGTCGTGGTTCCTGCGGTTCGCTGCCCCCGGGGGCTATTCACCCGACCGCCTGCTGCAGCGCAGCGAGGCGGCCCTCACGGCGCCTTCGGCGGGAGTGGCGGGCCTGCACGTGTTCACTTTCAACCAGATTGCTGAGACCGAAGTGTGGCGCCGGGCGGTGCTGGAGCGGCTCGGCGGCTGAGGGGGGTGCAGTGGGCGTACTGGGGGCTGCCGCCCCCAGGCCCCCGCTTCGGCCCTTGAGGGGCCTCGTCCTCAAACGCCGGACGGGCTGGAGTTGCCGGCCGGTGCCAGGATGCAGCCGTATACAGGCAGAAACCCGTATACAGACAGAGCGCGGGCGGGGCTGGAAATCCAGCCCCGCCCGTCTCGTGGCGTACCGCTCAGCGGAAGACCACCGTGCGGTTGCCGTCCACCATCACCCGGCTCTCGCTGTGCCACTTCACCGCGTGTGCGAGTACCTGGGCCTCCACGTCCCGGCCGACCGTGACCAGCTCGCCGGGGTCGAGGGAGTGGTCCACGCGGACCACGTCCTGCTCGATGATCTGGCCCTCGTCCAGGTCCGAGGTCACATAGTGCGCCGTCGCGCCGACGAGCTTCACTCCGCGGTCGTAGGCCTGGACGTACGGGCGCGCGCCCTTGAAGCTGGGCAGGAAGGAATGGTGGATGTTGATCGCGCGGCCCTCCAGCTGCTTGCACAGGTCGTCGGAGAGGACCTGCATGTAGCGGGCGAGCACCACGAGGTCGACGTCCAGCTCGCGCACCAGCTCCAGCAACCGCGCCTCCGCGTCCGGCTTGGTCTCCTTGGTCACCGGGACGTGGTGGAAGGGGATGCCGTAGGTCTCCGCCAGGCCCTCGAAGTCCCGGTGGTTGGAGACGATCGCGGGGATCTCGATGTTGAGGGCGCCGGTGCGGCGGCGGAAGAGCAGGTCGTTGAGGCAGTGGCCGAACTTGGACACCATGATGAGCGTCCGGGTCGGGGTCGAGGCGTCCCACAGCTTCCAGGAGATGCGGTAGGCCTCGGCGACGGGACCGAACCGGTAACGCAGAGTTTCCAGATCCGCGTTTGGATCGGAAACGTCGAAGTGGACCCTCATGAAGAAGCGGCCCTGGAGTCGATCATCGAACTGCTGGCTTTCCAGGATGTTGCCGGAGTTCCTGACGAGGAAGCCGCTCACGGCATGGACCAGTCCCGCGCTGTCGGGACACGAGAGGGTGAGGACGAACTCACGGCCAGGTTGCGGGCGAGGGGACATGTGCGGCCTCCGTCGGTGCGTATTGCACAACAAGGTGAGCGATACGCAACATGGTCGGGCCGGTGGGCCCCCCGGTCAAGAGAGGAAGGGGCATTGGGCCTCTTGCGAAATCGTCATCCGCCAACCCCTTGACGTCTGTCTGGACATTCGTCAGGGTGTTCCACCACAAGCAATTGAATGCACGATGCGCAACGAATTTCGGTTGAAAGGCTTGGCGCGTGGCAGATCTGTATGTGGACGGAGAGTGGCGCGAGCCGGTGGCCGGCGGGCGCCGCGAAATCCGCTGCCCCGCCGACGGCACCCTCTCGGCGACCGTGGCGGAAGGGACGCGTGCCGACACGGAGGCGGCGATCGCCGCGGCCCGCCGAGCCTTCGACGAGGGCCCCTGGCCCCGCACCCCCGAGCGTGAGCGCGGCGCACTGCTGCTGCGCACCGCCGACATCCTCGAGCGCGACGCCAAGGAGTTCGCCCGCGCCGAGTCGCTGGACACCGGCAAGCGGCTGGTGGAGAGCGAGTACGACATCGCGGACGTCGTCTCCTGCTTCCGCTTCTACGGCGGGATCGGCGGCACGGACGCCGGACGGGTGATCGACACCGGCCGCGAGGACGCCATCAGCCGCGTCGTGTACGAGCCGGTCGGCGTGTGCGGACTGATCACCCCCTGGAACTACCCGCTGCTGCAGGCCAGTTGGAAGGTCGCCCCGGCGCTGCTCGCCGGCAACACGATCGTCCTGAAGCCCAGCGAGCTCACCCCCTCCACCTCCATCCTGCTGATGAAGGCACTGGAGGAGGCCGGACTCCCGGCCGGCGCCGCCAACCTCGTCCTGGGCACCGGCCCGGAGGTCGGCGCACCGCTGTCCGAGGACCCGCGCGTCGACATGGTCTCCTTCACCGGGGGCCTGGAGACCGGCAAGCGGATCATGGCCACCGCGGCCGCCACCGTGAAGAAGGTGGCGCTGGAGCTCGGCGGCAAGAACCCCAACGTCGTCTTCGCCGACGCCGACTTCGAGACGGCCGTGGACATGGCTCTCACGGCCGTCTTCCTGCACTCCGGGCAGGTCTGCTCGGCGGGGGCCCGGCTGATCGTCGAGGACTCGCTGCACGACCGCTTCGTCGACGAGGTGGTCCGTCGCGCCCGGCAGATCCGCCTGGGCGGGCCCTTCGACGCCGACGCCGAGACGGGAGCGCTGATCTCCGCCCAGCACCTGGCGAAGGTCGAGGCGTACGTCGCAGCGGGCATCGCCGAGGGCGCCGTACTGCGCTGCGGCGGGCAGCGGCCCGCCGACCCGGACCTCGCGGGCGGTCACTACTACCCGCCGACCGTGCTCGACGCGTGCACGCAGGACATGCGGGTGGTGCACGAGGAGTCCTTCGGGCCCGTGCTGACCATCGAACGCTTCACCGACGAGGACGATGCCGTACGCATCGCCAACGACACCGAGTACGGCCTCGCCGGCGCCGTCTGGACCGAGGACGCCGGCAAGGCCCAGCGGGTCGCCCGGCGGCTGCGCCACGGCACGGTCTGGATCAACGACTACCACCCCTATGTGCCGCAAGCGGAATGGGGTGGCTTCGGGCACTCGGGCACGGGCCGGGAGCTGGGACCGACCGGCCTGGACGAGTACCGAGAGCCCAAGCACATCTGGCAGAACATCCAACCCCGGCCGCAGCGCTGGTTCCGCGGCTGAACGCCGAAATGAGGTCGATCGTGACCCCCACACAGACAGAGGTGCCGCAGCGGCGTGGCACCCCCCAGGACTCGGACGGCACGCCCGTCATATCCGTGCGCAATCTGTGGAAGGTGTTCGGGCCGAAGGCCGACCGGGTGCCGGGCTCAGAGGAGCTGTGCGGTCTCTCCCGCCGCGAGCTGATGGACCGCACCGGCTGTACCGCCGCGGTCCGTGACGTGAACTTCGACGTCCGCAAGGGCGAGGTGTTCGTGGTCATGGGCCTGTCCGGCTCCGGCAAGTCCACCCTCGTACGATGTCTGACCCGGCTGATCGAACCCACTTCGGGTGAGCTCGTCTTCGAGGGCCAGGACATTCGTGAGGCGGACGCGGCCCGGCTGCGCGACCTGCGCCGCCGCAAGTTCTCCATGGTCTTCCAGCACTTCGGGCTGCTGCCGCACCGCCGGGTCGTGGACAACGTGGCCTTCGGCCTGGAGATCCGCGGCATGAGCAGGGCCGAGCGCACCAAGCGGGCCCTGGAGGTCGTCGAGCTGGTCGGCCTGTCCGGCTACGAGAACTCCTACCCCGACCAGCTCTCCGGCGGTATGCAGCAGCGCGTCGGCCTTGCCCGGGCGCTCGCCGGAGACCCGGACGTGCTCTTCTTCGACGAGCCGTTCTCCGCGCTCGACCCGCTGATCCGCCGTGACATGCAGAACGAGGTCATCCGCCTGCACCACGAGGTCGGCAAGACCATGGTGTTCATCACCCACGACCTCTCCGAGGCGCTGAAGCTGGGCGACCGCATCCTGATCATGCGTGACGGCAAGATGGTCCAGTGCGGCACCGGCGACGAGCTGGTCGGCGCCCCGGCCGACGACTACGTCCGCGAGTTCGTCAAGGACGTGCCGCGCGGCGACGTCCTCACCCTGCGCTGGATCATGCGGGCGCCGGAGGACGGCGACGAGCTGGACGGCCCCGAGCTGGGCCCGGACGTCGTGGTGAAGGAGGCGACCAGGGCGGTGCTCGCGGCCGACAAGCCCATCAAGGTCGTGGAGGACGGCAAGCTGCTCGGCATTGTCGGTGACGAGGAGATCCTCGCGGTGGTCGCCGGGCAGGAAGGCGGCGCGTGATGACCGTCGCCGTAGAGAAGCCCGAGAAGACGGAGGCCGCGGAGCCGGTCGCGCCCGTCAAGGTGGCACGAAAGATCAGCCGGCCCATGGTGGTCGGCGCGATCGTGGTCGTCTGGCTGGTGCTCTTCGCCGTACTGCGCGGCAAGCAGACGCTGTCGCTTGCGGCGGCCGACCTGACCGATCTGCACCGCTGGATCAACGACTTCAACGACTCCATCGGCGCCAACCGCAACTCCAACCCGCTCTTCCTGTACTTCTTCAACGAGATCCGGCTGGTCATCGACAACCTGGTGACCTTCATCCAGCACCTGATCTCCCAGCCGTCCGGGGCCCGCCCGGTCCCGGAGATCGGCTGGCTCGGCGTCGTAGGCATCGCCGGCTATGTCTCCTGGGCCGTGGGCAACTGGCGGGTCGCGCTGCTGGCGGTGGCCGGGTTCACGTTCTTCGGGCTGCAGGGGCTGTGGCAGGAGAGCATGGACACCCTCTCCCTCACCCTCTCCGCGGTGTTCGTGGCGTTGTTGTTCGCGATCCCGCTGGGGGTGTGGGCGGGACTGTCCGACCGGTTCAACCGGATCGCCACGCCCTTCCTGGACTTCATGCAGACGATGCCGACCTTCGTCTACCTGGCACCGCTGACCCTGTTCTTCCTCATCGGCGGCGCCTCCGCCACCATCGCCACCGTGATCTACGCGGCCCCTCCGACGATCCGCATCACCGCGCACGCCATCCGCAACGTCTCCAAGACGACGGTCGAAGCGGCCGACTCACTCGGTGCCACCCGCCGCCAGTCGCTGCTGAAGGTCCTGCTGCCGATGTCCAAGCGGACCGTGGTGATGGGCGTCAACCAGACCATCATGGCCGCCCTGGCCATGGTGACCATCGCGGCCCTGATCAATGCGCCGGGCCTCGGCGTGATCGTTCTTCAGGCACTGCAGTCGCTCGACGTCGGAACCGCCTTCAACGCGGGCCTCGCCATCGTCGTCATGGCGATCGTCCTGGACCGGGTGACCACCGCGGCGGCGGCACGCGAGGAGAACGCACGCAACGCCAAGCACGACCTCTCGAAGTGGCGGCGGCCGTTGCTGGGCGCCGGTGCCGTCGTCACGGCGGTCCTGATCTATCTGTCGCACACCTACCTGTGGGCGGCCGACTTCCCCGGTGACGGGACCGTCGGCAGCCACATCGCGAGCGCGGCCGACAGCGCGACCAACTGGGCGCAGGACAGCCTGTCGGGTGTCACCAACGCCATCCGTGACGTCATCACCAACGGCCTGCTCAATCCGTTCCAGACGCTGGTCACCGACTCCCCGTGGTGGCTCGTCGGCGCGGTGCTGGTGGCGCTGGGCGTGGTGCTCGGCGGCTGGAAGTCCGGGGTCACCACGGCCGTGTGCGTGGGCCTGCTGGTCGGCACCGGTCTGTGGTCGGACGCCATGACCACGCTGGCCTCGACGCTGGTGGCGACGGTCTTGGTGATGGTCCTCGGCATCGTCTTCGGGGTGTGGATGGGGCGCAGCATGATGGTGGACCGGCTGATCCGGCCCACCCTGGACGCCGCCCAGGTCATGCCGCCCTTCGTCTACCTCGTGCCGTTCCTCGCGCTGTTCGGCCCCACGCGCTTCACGGCCATCGTGGCCGCGATCGTCTACGGGGCCCCCGTCGCCATGAAGATCATCGCGGACGGGATCCGGGCCGTGCCCGAGACCACCGTGGAGGCGGCCACCTCCGCCGGGTGCAACACCTGGCAGATCATCACCAAGGTTCAACTGCCGATGTCACGCAGTGCCCTGACGCTTGCGACCAACCAGGGCCTGATCTACGTGCTGTCGATGGTTGTTGTGGGCGGCCTGGTAGGGGCAGGCGCTCTCGGCTACGACGTCGTGGCCGGTTTCTCACAGGGGCAGCTGTACGGGAAGGGGCTTGCCGCGGGTCTGGCCATCGTCCTTCTCGGAGTCATGTTCGACCGGATCACTCAGGCCGCGGCGCGCCGCGCCAGCGCTTAAGGAGCACGACACCATGGCAAGACACTGGCGAGCCGGCGCGGCCGGCCTGGCCGTCCTCGGCCTCACCCTCACCGCGTGCGGCGGGGCGAAAGTCGGCGACAGCTCCTCCGCGGGCTCGGGAAGCTCGGGCAAGTGCGGCACCTTCAACCTGGCCGTCAACCCGTGGGTGGGCTACGAGGCGGACGCTGCGGTCGTCGCGTACGTCGCGCAGCACAACCTCGGCTGTACGGTCAACAAGAAGAACCTCAAGGAAGAGATCGCCTGGCAGGGCTTCGGCACCGGCGAGGTCGACGCGGTCCTGGAGAACTGGGGCCACGCCGACCTGGTGAAGAAGTACATCACCGAGCAGAAGACCGCCGTGGACGCCGGCCCGACCGGCAACAAAGGCATCATCGGCTGGTACGTGCCGCCGTGGCTGGCCAAGGCGCACCCCGACATCCTCGACTGGAAGAACCTCAACAAGTACGCGTCGAAGTTCCAGACCTCCGAGTCCGGCGGCAAGGGCCAGCTCCTGGACGGCGACCCGTCGTACGTCACCAACGACGAGGCGCTGGTCAAGAACCTGAAGCTGGACTTCAAGGTGGTGTACGCGGGCAGCGAGACGGCGCTCATCCAGGCCTTCCGCACCGCCGAGAAGAACAAGCAGTGGGTGATCGGCTACTTCTACGAGCCGCAGTGGTTCATGTCCGAGGTCCCGCTGAAGAAGGTCACCCTGCCCGCGTACAAGACGGGCTGTGACACAGACGCGGCCAAGGTCGCCTGCGACTATCCCGTCTACAACCTGAACAAGGTCGTCAGCGCGAAGTTCGCCAAGTCCGGCAGCCCCGCCTACAACCTGGTGAAGAACTTCACCTGGACGAACGACGACCAGAACGAGGTCGCCAAGTACATCGCCCAGGACAAGCTGACGGACGACGCGGCGGCCAAGAAGTGGGTCGAGGCCAACAAGGACAAGGTGGACGCCTGGATCAAGTAGCCCGGCCCGACGGCCGGACTCGGCGGACGGTCGAACATGCCCGGCGGGCGGCGTGCACTGGTGTGCGCCGCCCGCCGGGCATCGCCATGTCCCGGGCGGGTGTTCCGGCCCGTTTTCCGACGTCACGGACCTCTTGACACCCCCTCCCGCGACAGGCACGCTGAGTTGCGCAACCTGAATCACGTTGCGCAGAAAGCAACTCGACGGTTTTGAATTTCGGAGGTGCGGCGATGGCGGGACCCCGAGTGGTGATCATCGGAGCGGGCGTCGTGGGAGCGGCCCTCGCTGACGAGATCTCCGCGCGAGGCTGGACCGAAGTGACCGTGGTCGACCAGGGCCCGCTGCCCGCCACGGGAGGCTCCACCTCACACGCGCCGGGCCTGGTCTTCCAGACCAACTCCTCCAAGACCATGACCGAGCTGGCCCGCTACACGGTCGAGAAGTTCTGTTCCCTCGACGTCGACGGCAAGCCCTGCTTCCTCCAGGTCGGCGGCCTCGAAGTGGCGACCACCCCGGAGCGCCTCGCGGAACTGCACCGCCGCCACGGCTGGATCACCGCCTGGGGCATCGAGGCCCGGCTGCTGAGCGCCGACGAGTGCGTCGAGCAGCACCCGCTGGTCAACCGGGACAAGGTCCTCGGCGGCCTCCTCGTCCCCACCGACGGCCTGGCCAAGGCGGTCCTCGCCGTGGAGGCGCAGATCCGCCGCGCCACCGAGCGCGGCGTCACCTTCCTGGCCCGCCACGAGGTACTCGACGTCCAGCAGGCCGACGGCCGCGTCACCGGCGTCCTCACCGACCAGGGCGAGATCGCGGCCGACATCGTGGTGTGCTGCGCCGGCATCTGGGGCCCGAAGATCGCCCGCATGGTGGGCATGAACCTCCCGCTGACCCCGCTCGCCCACCAGCTCGCCTGGACCGGCCCGGTACCGGCGCTCGCCGGCCAGACCGAGGAAGCGGTCCGTCCGATCCTGCGCCACCAGGACGCCGACCTCTACTACCGCGACCGCTTCGACGGCATCGGCATCGGCTACTACGGCCACCGCCCGATGCCGATCACCGCCGACGAGATCCTCTCCTTCGACGAGGCCGCGCCCATGCCGTCGGTCCTGAAGTTCACCGAGGAGGACTTCGAGCCCGCCTGGACCGAGACCCAGTCGCTGCTCCCCGCCACGCAGGAGGCCAAGGTCGAGGAGGGCATCAACGGCCTGTTCTCCTTCACCACCGACAACTTCCCTCTCCTCGGCGAGTCCCAGGACGTCAAGGGATTCTGGGTCGCCGAGGCCGTGTGGGTCACCCACTCCGCCGGCGTCGGCCGGGCGATGGCCGAATGGCTGGTCGACGGCTACTGCTCCTCCTTCGACCTGCACGAGTGCGACGTCAACCGCTTCGAGCCGCACCAGCTGTCCCCGGAGTACGTCCTGGCCCGCGACTGCCAGAACTTCGTCGAGGTCTACGACATCCTCCACCCCCTCCAGCCGTCCGGGAAGCCGCGCCCGATCCGCACCAGCCCCTTCCACGCCCGCCAGCAGGAGCACGGTGCCTTCTTCCTGGAGGCGAACGGCTGGGAGCGCCCGCAGTGGTACGAGGCCAACGCCTCCCTCGTCGAGGGCCGCAACATCCCCACACCCAACGACTGGGCGGCGCAGTTCTGGTCGCCCATCGTCGGCGCGGAGGCGCAGGCCACCCGGGAGACCGTCGCGATGTACGACATGACGGCCCTCAAGCGCCTCGAGGTCAGCGGCCCCGGCGCCGCCGACTTCCTGGAGAAGCTGGTCACCGGCAAGGTCGCCAAGTCGGTCGGCTCGGTGACGTACACCCTGCTGCTCGACCACGACGGCGGCATCCGCAGCGACGTCACCGTCGCCCGCCTGGCCCGCGACCTCTTCCAGGTCGGCGCCAACGGCAACCTGGACCTCGACTGGTTCACCCGCCACCTCCCCGCCGACGGCACCGTCCAGGTCCGCGACACAACCCCCGGCACCTGCTGCATCGGCCTGTGGGGCCCGCTGGCCCGCAAGGTGCTGCAGCCGCTGACGGACGAGGACTTCTCGGGCGACGGCCTCAAGTACTTCCGCGCCAAGCGCGCCCACATCGGCTCGGTGCCGGTGACCGCGATGCGCCTGTCGTACGTCGGTGAACTGGGCTGGGAGCTGTACACCACCGCCGACCAGGGCCAGAAGCTCTGGGACACCCTGTGGGAGGCGGCGAGGCCCCTGGGCGGCATCATCGCCGGCCGCGGCGCCTTCAACAGCCTCCGCCTGGAGAAGGGGTATCGGTCCTTCGGCACCGACATGACCTATGAGCACGACCCCTATGAGGCCGGTGTCGGGTTCGCCGTGAAGCTCGACAAGGAGGACTTCATCGGCAAGGCCGCCCTTGAGCGCCGCAAGGAGAACGTGCAGCGCAAGTTGACCTGCCTCACCATCGACGACCCGCAGTCCGTCGTCCTCGGCAAGGAGCCGGTTTTCGACGGTGAGCGGGCGGTCGGCTACGTCACCAGCGCAGCGTACGGCTACACGATCGGCAAGGGCATTGCGTATGCGTGGCTGCCGAGTGAGCTGGCCGCTCCTGGGACCACGCTGCAGATCGGGTACTTCGACCAGCGCATCGAAGCAGTCGTCACCGAAGAGCCGCTGTTCGACCCGACCATGTCCCGTCTCCGTGGGTGAAGCGTTCGTAGTGCCGCGATTGGTTGTCGATCGGCTGCAGGTTCGGTGTGGCTGGTCGAGCAGTTCCCCGCGCCCCTTCGGGGCGCCGCCGCTGAGCCCTGTTGGAAGGAGTGCCGTCGGTGACTGCCCAAGTGCTTGACGGTAAGGCGACCGCCGCTGCCATCCGCCGCGAACTCGCCGAGCGCGTCGCCAAGTTGACCGCCGATGGCGGGCCGCCGCCGGGCCTCGGCACCGTCCTCGTCGGGGACGACCCCGGCAGTCATGCCTATGTCGGCGGGAAGCACCGGGACTGTGCGCAGGTCGGGATCGCGTCCATCCGGCGTGATCTGCCCGCGGACGCGACCCAGCAGCAGGTCGAGGACGTCATCGACGAACTCAACGCCGATCCGGCCTGCACCGGCTACATCGTCCAGCTCCCGCTGCCGGGGCACCTGGACGCGGGCGCCGTGCTGGCCCGTATGGACCCGGCCAAGGACGCCGACGGACTGCACCCCGTCAACCTCGGCCGGCTCGTCCTGGGCACCGAGGCGCCGCTGCCCTGCACCCCGCGTGGCATCGTCGAACTGCTCCGCCGCCACGAGGTGCCCCTCGCGGGCGCCCGGGTGTGCGTGATCGGACGCGGGATCACGGTCGGACGGCCCATCGGCCTGCTTCTGACCCGCCGCTCCGAGAACGCCACCGTGACCCTGTGCCACACCGGCACCAAGGGCCTGTCCTGGCACGTGCGCGAGGCGGACATCGTCATCGCGGCGGCCGGCTCACCCGGACTGATCACCAAGGACATGCTGCGCCCCGGCGCGGCCGTCCTGGACGTCGGCATCACCCGCACCGAGAACGGGCTGGTCGGCGACATCCACCCGGAGGCCGCCGAGGTCGCCGGCTGGCTCGCGCCGATGCCCGGAGGTGTGGGCCCCATGACCCGCGCGATGTTGCTGGCCAACGTCGTCGAGGCCGCCGAGAGGAACGCGAACGCCGTATGAACGCGCTGAACACCCCCCTGGCCGAGCTGGACCCCGAGGTCCACGAAGCCCTCACCGCCGAACTCCACCGTCAGCAGTCCACCCTCGAAATGATCGCCTCCGAGAACTTCGCGCCCACCGCCGTGATGGAGGCGCAGGGCTCGGTCGCGACCAACAAGTACGCCGAGGGCTACCCCGGCCGCCGCTACTACGGCGGCTGCGAACACGTGGACGTCACCGAGCGGCTGGCGATCGAGCGCATCAAGTCCCTGTTCGGCGCGGGCTACGCCAACGTCCAGCCGCACTCGGGCGCGCAGGCCAACACGGCGGTCTTCTTCGCGCTGCTCCAGCCCGGCGACACCATCCTCGGCCTGGACCTCGCGCACGGCGGCCACCTCACCCACGGCATGCGCATCAACTACAGCGGCAAGATGCTGAACGTGGTGCCCTACCACGTGTCCGAGGCCGACAACCTGGTCGACATGGACGAGGTCGAGCAGCTCGCCAAGGAACACCGCCCCAAGATGATCATCGCGGGCTGGTCGGCCTACCCCAGGCAGCTGGACTTCGCGGCCTTCCGCCGGATCGCCGACGAGGTCGGCGCTCTGCTGATGGTCGACATGGCGCACTTCGCGGGCCTGGTGGCGGCGGGGCTGCACCCGAACCCGGTCCCGCACGCCCATGTCACCACCACGACCACCCACAAGACGCTCGGCGGCCCGCGCGGCGGGGTCATCCTCACCAACGAGGCGGACCTCGCCAAGAAGATCAACTCGGCGGTGTTCCCGGGTATGCAGGGCGGCCCCCTGGAGCACGTCATCGCCGCAAAGGCGGTGTCCTTCAAGGTCGCGGCCTCCCCGGAGTTCGCCGAACGCCAGGCCCGCACGCTGGCCGGCTCCCGCATCCTGGCCGAGCGTCTGACGCAGCCGGACGCGGCGGCGGCCGGGGTGAAGGTCCTGACCGGAGGTACGGATGTCCACCTGGTCCTCGTGGACCTGCGGGACTCGACGCTCGACGGCCGTCAGGCCGAGGACCTGCTCCACGAGATCGGCATCACGGTCAACCGCAACGCCGTCCCCAACGATCCGCGCCCACCGATGGTCACCTCCGGCCTGCGCATCGGCACCCCGGCGCTGGCCACCCGCGGCTTCATGGAGAAGGACTTCACGGAGGTCGCCGACGTGATCGCGCTGGCCCTCCAGCCCGAGCCCGACATCGCGGCCCTGCGCGCCCGCACCGCGGCCCTGGCCGCCAAGCACCCGCTCTACCCGCACCTTTCCGGTACTTCAGGAGACGCCCGATGAGCCCCACCACCCCCGGCGCCGACCTCCCCGACCACCCGGAATTCCTGTGGCGCAACCCCGAGCCGAAGCGGTCGTACGACGTCGTGATCGTGGGCGGCGGCGGCCACGGCCTGGCCACCGCCCACTACCTGGCCAGGAACCACGGCATCACCAACGTCGCCGTACTGGAGAAGGGCTGGCTCGCGGGCGGCAACATGGCCCGCAACACCACGATCATCCGCTCCAACTACCTGTGGGACGAGAGCGCCGGCATCTACGAGCACGCCCTCAAGCTGTGGGAGGGCCTGGACGAGGAGCTGGACTACCCGATCCTCTTCTCCCAGCGCGGTGTCCTCAACCTCGCCCACAGCCTCCAGGACGTCCGTGACAGCGTCCGCCGTGTCGAGGCGAACCGCCTCAACGGCGTCGACGCCGAGTGGCTCGACGCGGAGCAGGTCAAAGAGGTCTGCCCGATCGTCAACATCTCACCCGACGTGCGCTACCCGGTCCTCGGCGGCACCTACCAGCCCCGCGCAGGCATCGCCAAGCACGACTACGTGGCCTGGGGCTTCGCCCGCTCCGCGGACGCGGCCGGCATCGACATCATCCAGAACTGCGAGGTCACCGGCCTGGACGTGGTCGGCGGCCGGGTCGTGGGCGTCCAGACCAACCTGGGCCCGATCGCGGCCGGCAAGGTGGCCCTCTGCTCCGCGGGCCACACCTCGGTCCTCGCCGCCATGGCGGGCATCGACCTCCCGGTCCAGAGCCACCCCCTGCAGGCCCTGGTGTCGGAACTCCTGGAACCGGTGCACCCCACCGTCGTCATGTCCAACGCCGTCCACGTGTACGTCAGCCAGGCGCACAAGGGCGAGCTGGTGATGGGCGCGGGCATCGACGCGTACAACTCCTACACCCAGCGCGGCGCCTTCCACATCATCGAGGACCAGATGGCGGCGGCCCTGGAGCTCTTCCCGGTCTTCGCCCGCGCCCACGTCCTGCGCACCTGGGGCGGCATCGTCGACGTCAGCCCCGACGCCTCGCCGATCGTCGGCCTGAGCCCCGTCGACAACCTCTACCTCAACTGCGGCTGGGGAACGGGCGGTTTCAAGGCCACACCCGGCGTCGGCTGGGTCTACGCCCACACCATCGCCCACGACACCCCCCACCCCCTCAACGCCCCCTTCTCGCTCGACCGTTTCACCACCGGCGCGCTCGTCGACGAGCACGGCGCTGCCGCGGTGGCCCACTAGGGAGCCCGAACCATGCTGTTGATCTCATGCCCGTGGTGCGGGCCCCGCGACGAAGCCGAGTTCCACTACGGCGGCCAGGCGCATGTGGCCTATCCGCAGGACCCGTCGGCGCTGACCGACGAGGAGTGGGCCAAGTACCTGTTCTTCCGCGACAACCCGAAGGGCCCGTTCGCCGAACGCTGGAGCCACTCGGCGGGCTGCCGCCGCTGGTTCAACGCAATACGGGACACGTCGACGAACGAGATCCTGGCGGTGTACCGGTCGGGTGAGGGACGCCCGGCGACTGTTGAGCCCCGGTCCGCAACTCCTGCCTCGCTTGCGGCCACGTCTGAGCCGCGTCCAGCCACTCCAGCCCGTCCGGCGTTTGAGGACGAGGCCCCTTCAGGGCCGAACGGGGGCCTGGGGGCAGAGCCCCCGGCGACGTCCACGGCCACAGGCCTCCGCCTCGCGAGCGGCGGTCGCATCAACCGCGCCGAACCCCTCACGTTCACTTTCGACGGCACCGAATACCAGGGCTACCGAGGCGACACCCTGGCCTCGGCACTGCTGGCCAACGGAGTGATCACCGCAGCGACCGGCATCAAGCTCGGCCGCCCCCGAGGCATCTTCTCCGCCGGCGTGGAAGAACCCAACGCCGTCGTCCAGATCGAGGAACCCTTCCCCGAGCCCATGCTCCCGGCGACGACCGTCGAGCTCTACGACGGCCTGGTCGCCACCAGCCTCCCCGGCCAGGGCCGCCTGGCCACCCGACCGGACCCCGCCCGCTACGACGCCGTACACGCCCACTGCGACCTGCTGATCGTCGGCGCCGGCCCCGCCGGCCTCGCGGCGGCAGCGGCCGCGGCGGGCAGCGGCGCCCGAGTCATCCTCGCCGACGACCGCCCCGAACTCGGCGGCAGCCTCCTCGGCACCGGCGAACTCCCCGGCTGGGCAGATGAGTTGGAGGCCCGTCTGGAGTCCGCCCCCGAGGTCCGCGTGCTGCGCCGTACCACCGTCTTCGGCTACTACGACGACAACCACCTCCTCGCCGTGGAGCGCCGCACCAACCACCTCGGCGCCGACGCCCCGGCGAACGTGTCCCGCGAACGCGTCCACCGCATCCGCGCCCGCCGTGTCGTCCTCGCCACCGGCGCCCACGAGCGCTCGCTGGCCTTCGCGGACAACGACCGTCCCGGCATCATGCTGGCCGCCTCGGCCCGCACCCACCTGCACCGCCACGGTGTCCTGCCCGGCCGTCACGCCGTCGTGTTCACCACCAACGACAGCGCCTACACTGCCGCACTGGACCTCGCCGCGGCGGGCGTCCGGATCGCGGCGATCGTCGACACCCGCCCCGCACCGGGCGAGTGGGCGGACCGCGCCCGCGCCGCCGGCATCGAGGTGCTCGCCGGATACGCGGTGACCGGCACGGAGGGCGAGGCGCGGCTGACCGCTGTGAGCGTCGCGCCGTACGGGGAGACCGCGGCGCAGCGGGAGTTCGCCGCGGACCTGCTGCTGGTCTCCGGCGGCTGGAACCCGGTGGCGCACCTGTTCAGCCAGGCGGGCGGCAAGCTCCGCTACGACGAGGCGCTCGGCACCTTCGTGCCCGACGTCGTCCGGCAGGCCGTCGAGGTCGCGGGCAGCGCGAACGGCACCTTCGACCTGGCCGCCGTGCTCGCCCAGGGCGCCGCCGCCGGTGCCCGGGCGATCGAGGCCGAGGGCTACACCCCGGACACCCCGGACACCCCGGCGCTCCCGGCCGTGCCCGCCCAGCCGCAGGCCACGCCTCCCATGCAGGTCTTCACCGTCCCCGGCCGCGAAGGCGCCCCCCGCTTCGTCGACCTCCAGCGCGACGTCACCATCGACGACCTGGCCCGCTCGACCGGCGCCGGCATGCGCTCGGTCGAGCACACCAAGCGCTACACCACGGCCGGAACCGCCAACGACCAGGGCAAGACCTCCGGCGTCCTGGCCAGTGGCGTGGTCGCCGACCTGCTCGGCGTGGACATCTCCGCGCTCGGCACGACCACCTTCCGGCCGCCCTACACACCCGTTTCCTTCGCGGCCCTCGCGGGCCGGGACCGGGGCGTGCTGAGCGACCCGGTCCGCACCACCGCCCTGCACGGATGGCACGTCGAACACGGCGCCCTGTTCGAGAACGTCGGCCAGTGGAAGCGCCCCTGGTACTACCCACAGGACGGCGAGGACCTGGAGACGGCCGTGCTGCGCGAGTGCGCGGCCACGCGCGAGAGCGTGGGTTTCATGGACGCCTCCACCCTCGGCAAGATCGACGTACAGGGCCCCGATGCCGGCGTCTTCCTCGACCTGCTCTACACCAACATGATGAGCACCCTGAAGGTCGGCATGATCCGCTACGGCGTGATGTGCAAGCCGGACGGCATGGTCTTCGACGACGGCACGGTCATCCGCCTCGCTCCGGACCGCTTCCTGGTCACCACGACCACCGGCAACGCGGCGACCGTACTGGACTGGATGGAGGAGTGGCTGCAGACCGAGTGGCCGGAGCTGAAGGTCCACTGCACCTCGGTCACCGAGCAGTGGGCCACCGTCGCCCTGGTCGGCCCGAAGTCCCGCGAGGTCCTCGCCTCGCTCGCTCCCCGACTGGCCGTCTCCAACGAGGACTTCCCGTTCATGGCCTGGCGGGAGACGACCGTCGCGGGCATCGGGGCGCGCGTGTGCCGGATCAGCTTCTCCGGTGAGCTCGCCTACGAGATCAACGTGTCGCCGTGGGAGGCCCTCGCCCTGTGGGAGGCGCTGTACGAGGCCGGTGCCCCGTACGGCATCACCCCGTACGGCACCGAGACCATGCACGTCCTGCGTGCCGAGAAGGGCTACCCGATCATCGGGCAGGACACCGACGGCACCATCACCCCGCACGACCTCGGGATGAGCTGGGCGGTGTCGAAGAAGAAGCCGGACTTCATCGGCAAGCGCTCGTTCGCCCGCGCCGACACCGTCCGCCCGGACCGCAAGCACCTGGTCGGCCTGCTCCCGGAGGACCCCGGCACCTTCCTCCCCGAGGGCACCCAGCTGGTCGCCGACAGCGAACTGCCCGCGCCGCCCGTCCCGATGCTCGGCCACGTCACCTCCAGCTACCGCAGCGCCGCCCTCGGCCGCACCTTCGCCCTCGCCCTGATCAAGGGCGGCCGGGAGCGCATCGGCGAGCGGTTGTACGCCCCCGTCGGCGACCGGCTGGTCCCGGTGACCGTCGCAAGCCCCGTCCTCTACGACCCCGAGGGAGCCCGCCGCGATGGCTGACACCGCACTCACCGCCCCGCCCCGCAGCCCCCTGGCGCCCTACGCAGACCGGCTGGCCGCCGCGACCCGCACCTCCCGGGGCGCCGTCCGGCTGGCCGAACTCCCCTTCCTGTCCCAGGTGAACGTCCGCCTGGACGCCAAGGGCGGAGCGGCCGACGCGGTCGGGCTCGCACTGGGCCTGCAGCTGCCGCTCGAACCCAACACGGCCATCCGCGCGGGGGAGTCGACCGCGCTGTGGCTCGGCCCGGACGAATGGCTGGTGGTGGGCCCGCCGGGCAGCGAGCGGGACCTGGAGACCCGGATCCGGGCCGCCGTCGGAGAGGAGCCCGTCTCCGTCACCGACGTCTCCGCCCAGCGCACCACCCTCCTCGTCTCCGGCTCCAGCGCCCGCGATCTGCTTGCCCACGGCTGCGCGCTGGACCTGCACCCGCGCGCCTTCGGCACCGGCCGCTGCGCCCAGACGACGCTGGGCCGCACCCAGGTCGTCCTGGTCGCCCGGGACGAACCCGGGGCCGGATTCTGGGTCCTGGTCCGTTCGTCCTTCGCCGGGTACTTGGCGGACTGGTTGTTGGACGCGGCGACCGAATACATCTAGGGTCCCGCGGCCCGGTGCCTCCCCCCGCCAGGTGGCGGGGGAGGTCCGGGCACCCGCCGGACACTCCCGGCCCGAACGCCTCTCCCGCCTGGGAGGCATGACCCAGAACGCAGATGACACGGCGCACGTCGAGTCCGGCTCCGCCCGCTCCGAGCGCCCGGCGAGTGAACCGGCCGGAGCCTCGGCGGCTCAACGCCCCCGGTGGGCCGCCTGATCGGCGTGGATCTGGCCCGCGGCCTCGCGGTCTACGGCAGGTACGCCGCCCATGTCGGCCCCGGCCCCTCCGAAGGCGGCGTCACCGGTCACCTCATGGAGCTGGCACACGGCCGGGCCTCCGCACCCCCAAGACCGGCCGAGCGGGGCGCCAGGCGGTCGCCAAGGTCGTCATCCGGGCGCTGATCCTGCTGGCCCTGGGCACCGCACTCACCCTGACCGGCACACCGGTCGAGGTGATCCTCGCCTTCTACGGCCTGTACTTCCTGCTCGTACTGCCGCTGTACCGCCTCGGCGCCGGGCCGCTCGCGGCCGTCGCGGCAGCGAGCGCCCTGGTCCTGCCCCAGATCCTCTACGTCGTCCAGGGCGCCCTGAACACCGCCGACGGCGGCCCGGGCGGCATCTGTGCCTGGCCCGAGGGCGGCGACGGCATCGTCTCGCCGCTGTTCACCGGCAGCCACCCGGCGCTGGCCTGGGTCCCGTTCGCCATCGCCGGCATGGCCGTGGCCCGACTCGACCTCGCCGCCACCGCCGTACGCGCCCGTCTGGCGCTCACCGGCGTGGGCCTCGCCGTTCTCGGTCACGGCGGTTCCTGGCCGGCCCTGCACCTCGTCCCCGGCGTCCTGTCGAAGCTGAGCTCCGGGGGCCTCGGCGAGGGCGGTGCGGCCGGGCCGGCCTGGCGGTCCGACAGCTGGGGCTACCCGAGCGGGGACACCCCGGCCGGCCTGCTGGTGGCCTCACCGCACAGTGAGACTTCCCTGTCGATCGTGGCCAACACGGGCCTGGCGATCGCGGTCCTGGCCGCCTGCCTCGCCGCGGTCGACGCCTTCCTGCCCTTCCACCGGCTGGCCCGCCCGGTCATCGCGGTCGGATCGATGTCCCTGACGGCCTATGTGTTCCACATCGTCGGCATCCGCTTCCTCGGCATCGAGGAACTGCCCGGCTCCCCGCTGCACGTACTGCTCGGCTTCGTCGTCGCCGTGACCGCGTTCGCGACGCTGTGGTCCCGGTACTTCCGGAGCGGACCTCTGGAGTGGCTGCTGGGCAGGGCGGCCAGGGCCCCGGAACCCGTGCGCTGAGCGGGCGGTGCGGGGGCCGCGCCCCCGCACCGGGGCCCCGCGGCCGCTACATCCGCTGCCACAGGGCCGGCGTGCCCTCCGGCGACCAGGCACCCTGCGCCTGGTGGGTCTGCAGGCACTGGTAGCGCACGCCCGCGACGGTCACCGTGGCGCCCACCTCGTAGACCCGGCCGGCGGCCCATGCACTGGCCGTGCCGGTGCCCTGCGGGGCGGGCGGGCCGGTCTGCACGGACGCGGTCTTCAAGGTGAGGCCGAAGGTGCTGAGGATCGGGTTGACCGGCTGGAAGAAGGTGGTCCCGCCGGCCGTGCAGTCGCCGGAGCCGCCGGAGGTGACGCCCTGCGCCTGCGCGCCGGAGAGGAACGGCCCGCCGGAGTCACCCGGTTCGCTGCACACCGAGGTCCGGGTCAGGCCGTCGACGGAGCCCTGGGCGTAGTCGACCGACGCGTTGTGCTGCTCGATCGTGCCGCAGTGCCACCCGCTGGTGGAGCCCGAGCGGCAGACCGACGCCCCGACGAGCCCCTGGACCGAGCCGGCGACCTGCGTGTTCCTGCCGCCCGATCCCTTGACGTCGGCCGTGGCGGTCCAGTTGCTGTTGACGGCCACCCAGGACATGTCCTTGCCGGGGAACGTGGACGCCTGGAAAGTGCCCTGGTCGGCCTTGTCGTAGCCGGTGGTCTTGTCGCCGGCCTTGCCGCAGTGGCCCGCGCTGACGAAGCCCTGCTGCTGGCTCTTGGTGATGGAGAAGCCGATGGAGCAGCGGGCGGCGTTGTTGATGTAGTAGGCCTCACCGCCGACGAGGTCCGCCATCAGCCGCGGCCGGTCCTTCGTCAGCCGGACCGCCACACCCCGGTCCTCCACCCCGGCGGCCTTGAGGAAGGCGGCGGCCGCCGACTGCCTCGTCGCCTCGACGACGACCCGGTTCGCCGGTACGTCCACGTACCAGACCGGGGTGTCGTGGGCCTTCACGCGGACGGCCGCCGCGTCCAGCTTCGCCTTGACGGCATCGAGGGCGCTGAGCGGCGCCTTGACGACCACGGCCTTGGCGCCCTGCGCCTTGATGGCGGGCACGTCCTCCGCGTGGGTGGTCGCGACGGTGAGCTCGGCGGAGGTCTTCCCGCTCACCCAGGCTCCGGCGAAGTGCCCGCCCAGGGCGTTGTGCAGCCGGCCCGCACGGGTCCCCGCCTCCTCCTCGTTGACCAGCCGGGTGGCCGCCTGCGCCCGCGTCAGATGCAGGTCGCGCTGCATCGCGCCGAGGATCTGCGCGGACGGTTTGTCGGCGCCGAGTGACCGGGCCCCGGCGGGCAGGGGCCCCGGTGCGGGGGGTGGGGCGGCCGCCGCGACTGCGGGGATCCCGGTGAGGACGAGGGTGCCGAGTGCGGCCAGGGCGGCGTGGTGTTTGCCCGCTGCATGTCTGCCGACCATGCGGTGTACCTCCTGCTGAGTACGGGGGAGACTGAGGCGAATCCGTAGGCGGCCTTGCCGCAAAGGCCCGGAACGATGTCAAAGGCGAGGGTCTTTCGCGCTTTGGGGGACGCCTGGGGTGCCATGTGCAGTACGACGGGCATGGGTGGGCGCCGGCCGGAGGCAGTGCCGGTGCGGCCGTCTCGGCAGGAGAGGGTCGGCAGGTCGGGCTCGTCGGCTACAGGCTGACGACGACCAGCGCGGTGTCGTCGGTGTTGCCCGTTGCGGGGAGAAGGTCGGCCAGCAGGGCGTCCGCCAGGGCCTCGGGAGCGGCCTGGCGGTGGCGGGCCAGGCAGTCGGCGAGGCGGCCCAGGCTGGTGTCGATGTCCTCGCTGCGGCGCTCGACCAGACCGTCGGTGTACAGCACCAGAGTGTCGCCCTCCGCGAAGGAAACACGGGCCTGGGGGCGGGCGACGCGGACGGGGCGCGCGTCGATCGGCGGGTCGGTGGCCTGGTCCAGGAAGGACACGGTGCCGTCGGGGTGCAGTACGGCGGGCGGAGGATGGCCGGCGCAGCTGTAGGTGATGCTGCGCCCGCCCCAGTCGATGAAGGTCGTCGTCACCGTGGCGGACTCGGCCCCGTCGACGGAGCAGGCGTACATGTCGAGGGCCTCCAGCGCCTGCGCCGGTCCGTCGGCGACACGGGTGGCCGCGCTCAGCGCGCTGTGCAGCTGCCCCATGGCGCAGGCGGCCGCCAGACCGTGGCCGACGACGTCGCCGACCGCGACCGCCATCCGGTCGCCCGGCAGGTCCACCAGGTCGTACCAGTCGCCGCACACGTTCAGGTCACCGATGGCGGGCCGGTAGCGCACGGCCGCCTGATGAGGACCGAGATGCCTCGGGGTGGGCATCATCGCCGTCTGCAGAGCCAGGGCGACCTCCCGCTCATGGGCGTGGGCCCTGCGCAGCCGTTCGTTGACCTCCTGCAGTTCCCTCGCGCGGGTGTAGAGCTCGGCCTCCAGCACGCTTGCCCGGTCGCTGTCGGTCAGGCTGCCGCGGGCGCGCAGGAGCTCGGTGACCTCCTCCACCCGGTGCACGACCAGCACCACCTTCCCGTCCGGACCGAGGACGGGGGCGTTGACCGGGCTCCAGAAGTGCTCCTGCCAGTGGCCGGGCCGCTGGGCGTCCTCGATGTCGTAGCGGAGCACCGCCATGGTGTCCCGCTCGCCGGTGGCCACCACGCGCAGCATCGACTCCCTGGTCTCCCGCATGCCGGCGGCGGCCGGGTCGTTCGGGTTCTCCGGAAAGACGTCGAAGATGTAGCGGCCGAGGAGCTGCTCCCGGGAGCGCCCGGCGAGCTGCTCGAAGTCGTCGTTGACGTCGACGTAGACCAGCTCCGGCGTCAGCAGCGCCACCATGCCGGGCAGGGCCTGGAAGACCGCCGCGTAATCGATCGGTTGCGGTTTCCTCATGTGCTGCCTGCCTTGGCGCCAACCATCAGTGTGTTCCCACGATAGAAGCGAATGCGGCAGGCGGCCGTCCCGCGGTTTCGTGCCAGGCGTCGGCGGGTGCCGTTCAGGCAGAGGGCGGCGAGGCCCTCATACGGGTCGCGGCGTCGTGGAGCAGCCGCGCGTGCAGCTCGAACATCGCCACCAGGTCGACGGCATCCCCGTTGATCTCCCGGTGCACGAACAGGCCGTCGGCGCCGGCCAGGGCGTAGCCGGTCAGCATCTGTACGTCGGACTCGGCCAGGTCCGGGAACAGTTCCCTGACCACCTCGGCCGTCCGCTGCCGGGCGATGTCGCGGACCTGGAGGAACACCGTGCGGCCGCGCGGCTGCGTGGGGCGGCGCTCCAGGGCGAGCATCAGGCCAAGACGCAGGAAGTCCGGGACGTCGACCAGCGCCTTCGCGACGTTCGCGGCCATCGCCGTGACCCGCTCCAGCGGCGTACCGCCCTCTTCGCCCGGCAGCTCGACGGCCGCCGGCCAGCTCTCGAAGCTGCGCTCGATGACCGCGGCGATCAGGTCGTCCTTGTCCTTGAAATGCCAGTAGATCGAGCTGGCGGGCAGCCCGCACTTGGCGCTGACCGCCGCGATGGACGTGCCCTCGTAGCCGCGCTCGCCCGCGATCTCCACGGCGGCGTCGAGAATGCGGCGGCGGGACTCCACACCGTTGGCGTGCTGCTTGCGTTCGGTGGTCATGAGCCCACGCTAATTGGAGCAGGCGCTACAGCAGGACCGAAAGGCGGTTGCGACATCAGCTCTGCGGGAGGTCCTTGACAGGCGCGCCCGGTCCCGGTCCGAGCAGGTGTTCGAGGGTTTCCGCGGCGCAGGGGAGGGAGCTTTCCCCGGCCGGGCGACGCAGGTCACATTCGGCGATGTCACAGGGGGGCGGGACATCCCGTCTCAGAGGGCGTGGTCACTGAAGACGGCAGAGGAGCACATCATGGACGCGCGACGTGGGAGCACCTCGGGGAAAGGGGATCGGCCGTGAGCAAGGTCGAGGAGTTCGAGGAGCTGCGGCCGCTGCTGTTCTCGATCGCCTACCGGATTCTCGGCAGCGTGAGTGAGGCCGAGGACGCGGTGCAGGAGGCGTGGCTGCGGTTCGACGGCTCGGCGACCCGGCCCACGTCGACCAAGGCGTATCTGTCGGCCGTGGTGACCCGGATCTCGATCGACGTGCTGCGTTCCGCGCGGGTGCGGCGGGAGGAGTATGTCGGACCGTGGTTTCCCGAGCCGCTGCTCAGCGACCCGTATCAGGATCCGGCGCGGTCGGTGGAACTGGCCGACTCGGTGTCGATGGCGGCGCTGGTGCTGCTGGAGCGGCTCAGCCCGCTGGAGCGGGCGGTGTTCGTGCTGCGCGAGGTGTTCGCCTTCGGGTTCGACGACATCGCGGCGGCGGTGGGGCGTTCGGAAGCGGCATGCCGGCAGCTGCTGGTACGGGCCCGGCGGCACATGCAGGACGGACGGCCCCGGTTCGCGGCGGACCGCGAGGACCGCGAGGAGCTGGCGACGCGGTTCTTCGACGCGCTGAAGAACGGCGACGTGGGCGGGCTGCAGAGTCTGCTGGCCGCCGATGTGCAGCTGGTCGGGGACGGCGGCGGCAAGGCCCCGCAGCTGGCCAGGGCCGTCATGGGCGCGGAGAACGTGGCCCGGCTGCTGGGTACGGTCTTCCCCTGGCTGATCCGGGTCGACGTGACGTTCGAGCTGCACGAGGTCAACGGCCAGCCCGGCGCGATCTTCCGCGACCGGGACGGCAGGATCCTGCAGACCATGGCTCTCGATGTCCTCGACGGCCGGATCCAGACCGTCCGCACGGTGCTCAACCCCGACAAGCTCGGCCACCTCGGCCCGGTCGGAGACGCCTGGGCCGTCGACCGCGAGGTGAAACAGGCCCGCCGACAGGGCAACTGACCTCGGCCGCGTCACTGCCAGCCGAAGCGACGGTCCACCAGGGCCGCGAACTCCTCCAGGGTCAGGATGGCGTCGCCGTTCTGGTCGGCGGCGTCGAAGAGGGCGGAGGAGGCCTCGGCGTCCCCCAGGGCCCAGGACGGCAGATCTCCCGACGCGGCCAGGGTCGGGCCCTTGGTCCGCAGGGCGATGATCACCTCTTCGCGGGTCAGTGTTCCGCTGTTGTCGAGGTCGAGCGCCTCGAACAGTTTCCGTGCCTTGTCACTCATCCTGGCCCCGTTTCCTTTCACGAATCACGAAGGAGAACGCCTCTCCCGTCACCCCCGTTCCCCTAGAGGGCCCGGGCGACGAGCAGGGCGACGTCGTCGTGGTCGTCGGGGTGGCGCAGGCCGTAGAGCAGGAGGTCGCAGGTTTCCTCCAGGGACCGGTGGGGTGCGTCGAGGAAGCCGAGCAGGACGTCGAGGCGGTCGTCGATGGGGTGGTGGCGGGTCTCGACGAGGCCGTCGGTGTACAGGACCAGCAGGTCGCCGGGGTCGAGCCGGGCGGTCGTGGTCTCGAAGGCGATGCCGCCGACGCCGAGCGGGGCGCCGGAGGGCAGGTCCAGCAGCTTGGCGGCGTGGCCGGGGCCGGCCAGGGCGGGCGGCATGTGGCCGGCGTTGGCGAACTGACACCGCCGGGTGCGCGGGTCGTACACCGCGTAGAGGCAGGTGACGATGTAGTGCTCCAGATCGCAGGTGATCTTGTCGAGGTGCTGGAGCACGGCGTCGGGGGCGAGGTCGAGGTCCGCGTAGGCGCAGGTGGCGGTGCGCAGTCGGCCCATGGTGGCGGCGGCGTCGATGCCGTTGCCCATGACGTCGCCGACGACCAGGGCGGTCCGGTCGTCGCTGAGGGGGATGACGTCGTACCAGTCGCCGCCGACCTCGCTGGTGGCCTGGGCGGGCTGGTAGCGGGAGGCGAGTTCCAGCCCCGCGTGCTGGGGCGGATGGTCGGGCAGCAGGCTGCGCTGGAGGGTGAGGGCGGTGTTGCGCACGCTCTGGAACCAGCGGGCGTTGTCGATGGCCACGGCCGCGCGCCCGGCCAGCTCGCTCGCGAGGATCACGTCGTCCTCGTCGAAGGGGAGCGGGTTGGTGGTGCGCTTGAGGTCCAGGGCGCCGAGTATCTCGCCGTGGGCGATCAGCGGTACGGCCAGGTAGGAGTGGACGCCGGCCCGGGCCAGCAGCGAGCCGGCTTCGGCGTCCCGGGCGATGCGTGGCAGATCGCGCTCGCCGACGTGCTGCACCAGGACCGGCCGGCCGGTGTGGACGCACAACGTGACCAGGCGGTCTCCTTCGTAGGCCGCGAGGCCGCCGGGTGGGTCGGCCGCGCGCAGTGCCACGGTCGGCTGGGCCGCCTTGAGCGCGAGGGCGCGGAAGAGTTCAGGACCGTCGTCCGGCCTGCGTGAGCGGCGGCAGGCCAGCGCGGAGTCGAGGACGTCGACGGCGACCACGTCGGCGAGCTGCGGCACGGCGATCTCGGCCAGTTCCCGGGCGGTCTCCTCCACCTCCAGCGTGGTGCCCACCCGCACCGAGGCGTCGGCGATGAGGGCGAGGCGGCGCCGGGCCCGGTCCGCCTCGGCGGCCGCCCGGTGCCGTTCGGTGACATCGACGACCGAGGCGGCCGCACCGAGCACCCGGCCGCCCGGATCCTCCAGCCGGTAGAAGGACAGCGACCAGGCGTGCTCGTGGTCCGGATCGGTCCGCGGGCGGCCCACGTGGTACTGGTCGAGCAGCGGGGTCCCGGTGGTGAGCACCTGCAACAGCGCGCTCTCGATGGTGCTCACGTCGGGCAGTGGCAGCGTCTCCCTCAGACCGCGGCCCACATGGTCCTCGGCGGGGATGCCGTCGATGCGCTCCAGCGCCGGGTTGACCAGGATGTACCGCAGATCGGGGTCGAGGAGGGCCAGGCCGATCGGGGACTGGTTGATCAGCCGCTCGCACAGGGCCAGGTCGGTCTCGACCCGCTGCAGCAGATTGTGGTCGGCGGCGATACCGAGGGCATACATGTCCCCGAGATCGTCCTGGAGGCGCATGTTGCGGAACTCCATCAGACGGGTGCTGCCGTCCTTGTGCCGGATGGGGAAGGCGCCCGCCCAGCTCCGCCCGGTCTCCAGCACCTCCGCGAACAGCTTCACCACGGACTTCAGATGCTCGGGGTGGATGAACAGCCGGGCCGCGTACTTGCCGAGCGCCTCCTGTGCGCTGTATCCGAACAGCTCCTCGGCCTGCGGGGTCCAGAACACGATGCGTCCATCGGCGTCGACGACCGTCGCGGCCACGCTCAGGACGTCCAGCAGACCGGTCGGCGGGGGCGGCTCGAAATCAGCCGCACCACTGTCGGACCGGAAGGATTCGGCTGTCATCCCGCAACCACCTCCACCGTTCGGCGGGATCCGCTGACCCCGGCCTGCATCACCACCACCCGGGTTCCGACCAGCGGCACTTCCATGCTCCCTCCGGTCCGGGAAGGGCGGAAGCGCTGCGGGCGGGAAGGGGGAGTCCGCCAGGGCCGTGCAGATCGGGCGGACAAGCAGGAACATGGTCCTGTACGAGGACGGCACCCCGGATGGCACCCATGGACCCTGCGCGAGAGACATCCGACGGGCCGACGCCCTCAGGGCCGCGCGAACTCCTCGACGCGTCCACCGACGCGGCGGCGGTCGTGTCCGCGACGGGCGTCGTGCTCGGCTGGACCCGGGGCGCCGAAGCACTGCTCGACCGCTCCGCGTCCGAGGTGGTCGGCGGCCCCGCCGCGCGCCTGGTGGCGATGCCCGCCGACCCGGCCCGGGTGGCCGCCGTGGCCGAGCGGTGCCGCGCCGGAATGGGCTGGAGCGGCCTCATCTCCGTGCAGCACCGCGACGGCCGGAGTCTCGACGTCGACCTGCGGGTGTCCGCGTCCTTCCGTATCGGAGAGGACGAGTGCTTCCTGCTGTCGGCGCGGGAGCGGCGGCAGCAGTGGTCGGTCGGCCAGACCGTCCTCGACGGGTTCCTGACCCGTTCCCCCATCGGCATGGCCGTGATGGACCAGGAACTGCGCTACGTCTGGCTCAACGACACCCTGGAACGCTTCGGCGGAGTGCCCCGCGAGCAGCGGCTGGGACGCCGGCTGAGTGAACTGCTGCCCGGGCTGCAGGCGGCCGCCATCGAGGGACTGATGCGCAAGGTCCTGGACACCAAAGTCCCGGTCACCGACTACGAGTACCTGGGCTGGAGCTGGGCCGATCCGCACCGCCAGCACGCCTATTCGACATCCTTCTTCCCGCTGGTGGACGCCGACGAGTCCGCCGCCGGAGTCTGCTACATGGTCCAGGACGTCACCGAGCGGTGGACCGCCCGCCGGCTGCTGACGCTGGTCAACGAGGCGGGGACGTGCGTCGGCACCACCCTGGACGTGATGCGGACGGCTCAGGAACTCGCCGACTTCGCCGTCCCCCGCTTCGCCGACTTCGTCGTCGTGGACCTGCTGGAGCCCGTACTCAGCACCGAAGGCCACGGCGCATGGCTGACCGACGCCGGGCCGGCCTCCGTCGGACCGGTGATGCGCCGCGCAGGAATGAGCTCGGTGCGCGAGGGCTGCCCGGAGGCCGTGGTACGGGTCGGGGACCGGACGGGCTTCCTGCCTCCCGCGCACGACGTGAACCTGCTCGTCGACGGCGAGCCGATCCTGCTGCCCGTCCTCGATCCGTCCGACGAGCGATGGATCACCGAACAGCCCGAACGAGCAGCAAAAATAAAGGAGTTCGGGCTGCATTCCTTCATCGCCGTGCCGATGCGGGCACGCAACACCATCCTGGGCCTGACCACGTTCATGCGGTCGCTCAATCCCGTCCAGTTCCAGCCCGACGACGTCCTGCTGGCCCGGGAGCTGGTGGCGCGGGCGGCGCTGTGCGTCGACAACGCCCGCCGCTACACCCGCGAACACACCGCGGCCGTCACCCTGCAGCGCAGTCTCCTGCCGCAGGCCCTGGCCGGCGGAACCGCGCTGGAGGTGGCCTCGGCCTATCTGCCGGCGGACCCGACGGACGGGGTGGGCGGCGACTGGTTCGACGTGATCCAGCTGTCCGGGGGCCGGGTGGGCCTCGTCGTCGGCGACGTGGTGGGGCACGGCATCACGGCCGCGGCGACCATGGGCCGGCTGCGCACGGCGGTGCAGACCCTCGCCGACATGGAGCTGCCGCCCGACGAACTGCTCGCGCACCTCGACGACCTCGTGCTGCGGCTGAGCGCCGAGCGGACCGACGACGAGGCGGCCCAGCGCAGCACCACCCCCTTCCTCGGGGCCACCTGCCTGTACGCCGTCTACGACCCGGTCACCCGGCGGTGCACGATGGCCCGCGCAGGACACCCGCCGCCGGTCGTCGTGGCACCCGACGGGCAGGTGTCCTTCCCGGAGCCGCCGGCCGGGCCGCCGCTCGGCCTCGGCGGGATGGCCTTCGAGGCCACCGAGATCGAACTCGCCGAGAACAGCCTGATCGGCCTCTACACCGACGGCCTCATCGAGGGCGCCGACGGCGACATGGAGCTGGGCATGTCCCGGCTCGGCGAGCTGCTGGCCCGCTCCGACACCGACCTGGACGTTCTGTGCACCTCCGCGGTACGGCAACTCGTGCCCGTGCCGCAGCCCGACGACATCGCCCTCCTGCTGGCGCGGACCCACGCCTTCGGCGCCGACCACGTCGCCTCGTGGCAGGTGCCGGTGGACCCGGCCGCCGTGGCCGACGTACGCGCCCGCGCCACCCGCCAGGTCGCAGCCTGGGGGCTGGAGGACCTGGTCATGACGACGGAACTCGTCGTGAGCGAACTGGTCACCAACGCGATCCGCTACGCCGAACCGCCCATCCGGCTACGGCTCATCCGCGACTCCCATCTGACCTGCGAGGTCGCCGACGCCAGCAGCACGGCCCCCCGGCTGCGGCATGCCCGCAGCACCGACGAGGGCGGTCGCGGCCTCTTCCTGGTGGCCCAGCTGACCAGTCGCTGGGGCGCCCGGTACACGCCCGACGGAAAGATCATCTGGGCGGAGCAGGAGATTCCCTGACGGGGTGCGTCGGGGCCCGTCGGCACGGGTGACTCCGTGGTGGCTGCCGCCGGGTGACTCCTTGACAAGGGTGGGGGGCGGTCCGACACTGACGTTGCGCGTCGCGCATTTAGTTTCGTAATACGCACCGAGGTGGTCATGAAGCTTCCCGCGTGCCGTCTCGCCGATCTGCTGCGGGGCGAGGCGTTCCGGCTCGAGTCCGACCCTGCGGTCGCCGTGTTCCACACCGAGGACGGCGGGCTCTACGCGATCGACGACACCTGCACCCACCAGGACGCCTCGCTCTCCGAGGGCTGGCTGGAGGGCTTCGAGGTGGAATGCCCGCTGCACGCCTCGAAGTTCGACCTGCGCACCGGTGCCGTCGACGCTCCGCCCGCCCGACTGCCCGTCCGCACCCACCGGGTCCTCGTCGAGGACGGCACGATCCACGTCGAGCTCTCCGAGGCTCCACCGAACCTCCCGCCGACATGCGTGGCCGCCCGCCTCCGGGGAGCCACGCCGGCGGGAGGGGTCACGTGAGGAATATGAGGACCGCCGTCCACGAGCCCTGTCACCCCGGCGACGGGCGGCCGGTCGTCGGGAGCTCGACCGCCCTCGCCGACCCGCGGGCAGCGGCGGGGGGCCGGTCGGTCCTCGCCCGTCCCATCGGCTGCCGCGTGCGGCTGCGGCCCGTGGGCGTGGCGGCTGGCGACGAGGAGTGCTACGTGCGCGCGAGGCGGTCGTTCGCCGGTGCGCTGGGAAGGGCAGGGGGCGGCCGGTCGGTCCTCGCCCTCCGCGTCGGACGCGGTGTCAGGTTGCGATCCGCGAGGGGCGCGGCCGTTGACGGCGAGTGCCGTCGTCCGTACGCCGGACGGCCGGTCGTCGAGTCCGGCCCAGGAATCCTCGCCGGTCCGCTGATGGCGGCGGGCCCCGGCCCGGGCTCCCCAGTGCTGCCGGGCACCTCCGCAGCGCGCTCCGGCGCGGGCCGTTGCCGCGTCCACTGCGGACGGCACCGCGCAGTCCGGTGGCCCGCAGGCCGTGCCGCAGCCGAGCCAGGTCACCGCCGCCGCCTCGTCGCGAGGGGTGGGCGTCCGTCGTGCCTCTGGTCCGACCAGTACGGCGTGCGCAACCAGTGCGACGCAACCGGTGTCCACCCGACCCGGAAAGCGGGCTCCTCGTGACCGCCATGGTCCGGACGAGCGCCCCGCCGCGCCCCGGGACTCCGGAACTGCATCCGCACGGCCTGCCGCGGCCCGGCCGGACGCTGGTGATGGGCGTCGTGAACGTCACGCCGGACTCGTTCTCCGACGGCGGGCTCGCGTTCGCCCCGGAAGCGGCCGTCGCGCACGGACTTGCGCTGCTCGAACAGGGGGCGGACATCGTCGACGTGGGCGGGGAGTCGACCCGTCCCGGTGCGGAACGGCCGACACTCGAGGAGGAGCTGCGGCGGGTCCTGCCCGTCGTCGGGGAACTGGCCGCCACGGGCGCCGTCGTCAGCGTCGACACCATGCGGGCCGAGGTCGCCGCCCGCGCGCTCGACGCGGGCGCACGGCTGATCAACGACGTCTCGGGCGGTCTGGCCGACCCCGCGATGCTGCCGACGATGGCCCGCGCCGACGCGCCGTATGTGCTGATGCACTGGCGCGGCCACGCCACCGCAATGCAGGCGAACGCCGTCTACGGCGACGTCGTCACCGACGTGGTCGACGAACTGCGTCTGAGGGTCGAGGCCGCACTGCAGGCGGGCATCCGGCCCGGCTGCCTGATCCTCGACCCCGGCCTGGGTTTCGCCAAGGAGGCGGAGCACAACTGGCAGTTGCTGGGCCGCCTCGGGGAGATCCGCGCGCTGGGCCACCCCGTCCTGGTGGGCGCGTCCCGCAAGTCGTTCCTGGGGCGCCTGTTGGCGGATCCGGTGACCGGGCAGCCCCGCCCGGCACAGTCGCGCGACGCCGCGACCACCGCCGTGTCCGTACTCGCTGCCACGCAGGGCGCCTGGTGCCTACGGGTACACGACGTGACGTCGACGCTCGACGCGGTACGGGTGACGGCCCGCTGGGGCGCCGAGAGGCCTGCCTGACAGCAACCAAGCAGCGCAGCGCCTAGCCCAGATACCCCATCCGATGGCTGATCTCCTCCGCCCCCTTGAGCAGCACCGGCGCCAACCCGTGCATCCGCTCCTCGGTGAACCGGTACGCAGGCCCCGACGCACTCAGCGCCGCGATGACCTCGCCGTCACGGGAACGGATCGGCGCCGCCATGGCGTGCAGCCCGATCTCCAGTTCCTCCAGCGTCACCGCGTATCCGCGCTCCCGGGCCGCCGTGAGGTCCTTCTCCAGCTTCGCCCTGACCGTCAGCGTGTGGGGCGTGAGCTTCTGCAGCCCGGACGCGGCGAGCACGTCCGAGCGTTCCTCCGGCGACAGATGGGCCAGCAGGATCTTCCCGCTGGACGTGGCGTGCACCGGGGTGAGCTGTCCGACCCAGTTGTGCGTGCCGACCGCGCCCGGTCCGCGCACCTGGTAGAGGTTGACGGCGTAATGCTCCTGCAGGACCGCGATGTTGACGGTCTCGCCGATCTCCTCGCTGAGCCGCTCGCACACCGGCCGGCCCTGCTGGGTGATGTCGAGCCGGCCGGTGACCGCACCGGCCAGCCGCACGATCCCGAAGCCGAGCCGGTACTTGCCCCGCTCGGCCGTCTGCTCCACCAGACCGCGTGCCTCCAGCGCGCCGAGCAGGCGGAACGCGGTCGACTTGTGGACGTCGATCTCGCCGGCCACCTCGCTGACGCCCGCCTCGCCGCGCTGGGCGAGGATCTCCAGGACGCTGACGGCACGGTCGACGGACTGCACCCCGTTCACCGCGGGAGCAGCTGTTTCGCCGTCCGGCGTGTAGTTGCTCATGGCGCAACTATACGCATTTCGTGGCGGGCGTCAGCGGAAGGCGACGGTGCAGTGCCCTTTGGTCAGGACACGGCTCTCCCTGCGCCACTGCACGGCCCGGGCGAGCACCTGCGCCTCCGCGTCGAGGTCGGAGGTGACGTAGTGCGCCGTGGTGGCCCCGACGGGCTCGACACCGCGCTGGTGCGCCTGGACGTAGGGCCTGGCGCGGCGGCGTCGTGCAGCCGTGCACCCGTATGACCTGCTGCTCGGCCAGTGGGACGAGCCACTGCTGCAACCCCGTTCCAGCCCTCCTGAAGGTTGCGCATCGCGCAACCTTCTGCGCCATTGCGCACTGATGTCGCCCGTCTCTTGACAAGCCCCCGACCTCACCCCAAGCATGTTGCGTATAGCGAGCTTTGTTGTGTAATTCGAGACACCCGGTCAGGCGCCCGCAACCCGGAGGTTCCCCATGAGCATCACCGTCGTCGGCGCGTCGCTGGCAGGCCTGAGCACGGCCCGCGCGCTGCGCGCAGAGGGCTACGACGGCGAGATCGTCCTCGTGGGGGAGGAGCGCCACACCCCCTACGACCGCCCGCCGCTGTCCAAGGACTTCCTCAAGGGTGACATCGACGCCGAGGCGCTCGCGCTCGGTGACGCCGAAGAGTACGAGGCCCTTCAGGTCACATGGCTGCTCGGCGAGCGCGCCGTACGCCTCGACCCAGCGGACCGGTCGGTCACCCTCGCCGGAGGACGCCGGCTGCGCAGCGACGGTGTCGTCGTCGCGACCGGCGCCGGCCCCCGGCTGCTGCCCGGCATGGACGGACTGGCCGGCGTCCACACCCTGCGCACCCTCGACGACGCCGAGGCCCTGCGCGCCGAACTGCTGGACGGACTGCCTCGGGTCGTCATCATCGGCGCCGGCTTCATCGGCGCCGAGGTCGCCTCCACCGCCCACCGGCTCGGCCTGCACGTCACCGTCGTGGAGGCCGTCGACGTCCCGCTGGAACGCCAACTGGGGCGCGAGATGGGCCTGGTGGTCTCCTCGCTGCACACCGACCACGGAGTGCGCCTGCTGTGCGGAACCGGCGTGGCGGGGCTCACCGGCGAGGACCGGGTCACCGGGGTACGGCTGGCGGACGGGCGCCTGCTGCCCGCCGACATCGTGGTGGTCGGGGTGGGCGTTCGGCCCGCCACCGACTGGCTCGCCGGTTCCGGTGTGCAGGTGGACGACGGCGTGGTGTGCGATCCGGGCGGCGCGAGCAGCGTCCCGGGCGTGGTCGCCGTCGGCGACGTCGCCCGCTGGCCCGACCCCTTCACCGGACGCCACGCGCGCATCGAGCACTGGACCAACGCCACCGAGCAGGCGAAGACCGCCGCCCGCACGCTCCTCACCGGCGGGTCCGCCGCCCCCGCCCGGGTCACCGCGCCGTACTTCTGGTCCGACCAGTACCAGGTGCGCATCCAGCTCGCCGGACACGTAGCCCCCGGCGACCGCCCCGAACTCATCGAGGGCAGCCTCGACAGCCGCTCCTTCGTCTCCGTCTATCTGCGCGAGGGCACCCCCGTAGCCGTGCTCTCCCTGAACCAGCCGAAGCTGTTCAACCGGCTCCGCCGCACCCTCGCCCCCGCCACCGCGGCCGTCGTGTCATGAGTCCCACGCCCCAACTGCCCCTGAAGGACGCGCAGACGACCGCCGTCCCACGGCACCTGCGCTACACCTGGGACCACGAGTGGCTGGTCGTGGACGAGGGCAACGCCACCGTCGGCATCACCGCCTTCGCGGCCGCGGCCCTCGGCGATGTCGTCCACCTCCGGCTGCCGGAGGTCGGCAGCCGCGTCGAGGCGGGCGAGAGCTGCGGAGAGATCAGGTCACTGACGGCCGTCAGTGACCTGTACGCCCCGGCCTCGGGCGAGGTCCTGGAAGTCAACACCGCGCTGGTCGGCGCGCCAGGCGTCGTCAACACCGCCCCCTACACCGTCGGTTGGCTGTTCCGGCTGCGGGTCGAGAACATCGCCGGCGCCCTGTCCGCCGACGCGTATGCAGCCCACTGCGCCCACACCCGAGGAGTCCGCCGATGACCCTGTCCACCCAGTCGCTGCGCACGCTCGACCCGGACATCGCCGCCGCGGCCGACGCCTACGCAGGTCTGTGACCGACAACCCGCCCGCAGGGGCGTGCCCGTGATCCGCGTCGGCACGCCCCGCCAATCCCCCGGAGTATGGCGTGGCAATCAGCGTCTTCGACCTGTTCTCCATCGGCATCGGCCCGTCCAGTTCGCACACCGTCGGCCCGATGCGCGCCGCCGCGATGTTCGCCGCCCGGCTGAAGCAGGACGGCCTGCTCGCCCAGACCACCACGGTGAGGGCGGAGCTGTTCGGCTCCCTCGGCGCCACCGGCCACGGCCACGGCACCCCCAAGGCGGTGCTGCTCGGCCTGGAGGGCAACGAGCCGCACACGGTCGACGTCGCCCAGGCAGACCTCGATGTCGAGCGCATCCGCTCCACCGGGCGCATCCGTCTCCTCGGCGCCCAGATCGGCCCGGCCCACGAGATCCCCTTCGACGTCTCGACCCAACTGGTCCTGCACCGCCGGCGCTCGCTGCCGTACCACGCCAACGGCATGATCCTCTTCGCCTACGACGCCGACGGCGTGCCGCTGCTGGAGAAGACGTACTACTCGGTGGGCGGCGGCTTCGTCGTCGACGAGGACGCCGTCGGGGCGGACCGGATCACGCTCGACGACACCCAGCTCGCCCACCCCTTCAGCAAGGGCGACGAACTGCTCCGGCTGGCCCGTGAGACCGGCCTGTCGATCTCCGCGCTGATGCTGGAGAACGAGAAGGCATGGCGCACCGAGGACGAGATCCGCTCGGGGCTCCTCGACATCTGGCGGGTCATGGAGGGCTGTGTGTCGCGCGGCCTGGCCTTGGAGGGCATCCTCCCGGGCGGTCTGAAGGTACGGCGCCGGGCTGCGGCCGCCGCCCGCCAACTGCGCAGCGAGGGCGACCCGTTGGCCCGTGCGATGGAGTGGGTCACGCTCTACGCGATGGCGGTGAACGAGGAGAACGCGGCGGGCGGCCGCGTCGTCACCGCCCCCACGAACGGCGCCGCGGGCATCATCCCGGCCGTCCTGCACTACTACCTCAACTTCGTGCCCGGCGCCGACGAGGACGGCATCGTCCGCTTCCTGCTCGCGGCAGGCGCCATCGGCATGCTCTTCAAGGAGAACGCGTCCATCTCCGGCGCCGAGGTCGGCTGCCAGGGCGAGGTCGGCTCCGCCTGCTCGATGGCCGCGGGCGGCCTGGCCGAGGTACTGGGCGGCAGCCCGGAACAGGTCGAGAACGCCGCCGAGATCGGCATGGAACACAACCTCGGCCTGACCTGCGACCCCGTCGGCGGCCTCGTCCAGATCCCCTGCATCGAGCGCAACGGCATGGCCGCGGTCAAGGCGGTCACGGCAGCCCGGATGGCGCTGCGCGGCGACGGCCGCCACCACGTCTCCCTCGACAAGGTCATCAAGACCATGAAGGACACCGGCGCCGACATGAAGGTCAAGTACAAGGAGACGGCCCGGGGCGGGCTGGCCGTGAACGTCATCGAGTGCTGAGAGCGCGGGCGCTGCAGGAAATCGAACCAGGAGTCGAGACCATGGGACGTGTCACCGAACGCCGACGCGTACTGCGCATCCGAAGCGGAGCGCAAACCACCCGCCCCGACACCCTGGTCGCAGAGGAACCCCTGGAGATCCGCCTCAACGGCAGGCCCCTGGCGATCACCATGCGTACCCCCGGCGACGACTTCGCCCTGGCCGCGGGCTTCCTGGTGAGCGAGGGTGTCCTGGGACAGTCCGACGAGGTGGCGAACATCGTCTACTGCGCGGGCACCACCGCGGACGGCTCGAACACGTACAACGTCGTCGACGTACAGCTCGCCCCCGGCGTGCCCGTCCCCGACATCACCCTCGAACGGAACGTCTACACCACGTCCTCCTGCGGACTGTGCGGCAAGGCCGGCCTGGACGCCGTACGGACCACCGCGCGACGGCCGATCGCCGACACACCCCAGGTCCGTGTCACCCCCGTCCTGCTGTCCGGCCTGCCCGACCAACTCCGCGGCGCCCAGCGGGTGTTCGACCGGACCGGCGGCTTGCACGCCGCCGCACTGTTCTCGCCCGAGGGTGAACTGCTGGACCTGCGCGAGGACGTCGGCCGGCACAACGCAGTCGACAAACTGATCGGCCGCGCACTCCAATCCGGCCGACTCCCGCTGTCCCAGAGCATTCTGCTGGTCTCCGGACGGGCCTCCTTCGAGCTGGCGCAGAAGGCGGTCATGGCGGGTATCCCGCTCCTCGCGGCGGTCTCGGCGCCGTCCTCCCTCGCGGTGGACCTCGCGGCGGAGACCGGGCTCACGCTCGTGGGCTTCCTGCGCGGCACCTCCATGAACGTGTACACAGGTGAACAGCGCATCGATCTCACCGCCGAGGCCGTGGCGTGACCCGGCGCGCCCCGCTGCACGGCGGCACCCTGCTCGCGCCGCCCCGGCAGCGACCGCCCGGCGCCCGCAGCCGTCCCCGCCGTGTCGCCGTGCTCAGCGTGCACACCTCACCGCTGCACCAGCCGGGCACCGGCGACGCGGGCGGCATGAACGTCTACATCGTCGAGCTCGCCAAGCGCCTCGCCGCCATCGGCATCGAGGTGGAGATCTTCACCCGGGCCACCTCCGCCGCCCTTCCGCCCAGCGTCGAACTCGCGCCCGGCGTCCTGGTGCGGCACGTGGCCGCCGGACCCTACGAGGGTCTGGCCAAGGAGGACCTGCCCGCGCAGCTGTGCGCCTTCACCTACGGCGTGACCCAGGCCTGGGCCGGCCACCCCTTGGGCCACTACGACCTGGTCCACTCCCACTACTGGCTCTCCGGGCAGGTCGGCCGTCTCACCGCAGAGCGCTGGGGCGTCCCGCTCGTCCACGCCATGCACACCATGGCCAAGGTCAAGAACGCCTCCCTCGCCGAGGGGGACACCCCCGAACCCGCGCACCGCGTGCTAGGCGAGACCCAAGTCGCCCGCGCAGCCCACCGGTTGATAGCCAACACCGACAAGGAGGCGGCGGAACTCCTCCACCACTACGACGCCGACACCGACCGGGTCTCGGTCGTCCACCCGGGCGTCAACCTCGAACGCTTCCGGCTCGCCGCGTCCGGAGTCGAGGCCGGCCGGGCCGCGGCCCGAGCCCGCCTCGGACTGCCGACGCACGCCCTCATCCCGCTGTTCGCGGGCCGTATCCAGCCGCTGAAGGCGCCGGACGTCCTGCTGCGCGCGGTGGCCCACCTGCTGGAGGAGCGGCCGCAGCTGCGGGAGCGGATCGTGGTGCCGGTCGTGGGCGGGCCGAGCGGCAGCGGCCTGGCGAAGCCGGAGGGCCTGCAGAAACTGGTGGCCTGCCTGGGCATCTCCGACGTCGTACGGTTCCGGCCGCCGGTGGATCAGGACCAGCTCGCCGACTGGTACCGGGCGGCATCCGTCCTGGTCATGCCCTCCCACAGTGAGTCCTTCGGCCTGGTCGCCGTCGAGGCGCAGGCCTGCGGCACTCCCGTGATCGCCGCCGAGGTCGGCGGTCTGCCGGTGGCGGTACGGGACGGGCTGAGCGGCGTACTCGTACCCGGCCACGACCCGGTCGACTACGCGCGGGCACTGCGCCGCTTCGCCGACGCTCCGGCGCTCTCCGCCCGCATGGGCGAGGCCGCGGCCCGCCACGCCCGCTCCTTCGGCTGGGACACGGCCGCGGCGGCGACGGCGGAGGTGTACACGGCGGCGATGCGCGCGTGCCGCCTTGCCGACTGAGGTCTCTTATGACGTGATCGACACGGACTGCACACCTGTAGTGCGAAAACGTCGGTTAGTGTGCATTGCTGAGTGACGAAAAGGGGGCAGAGCAGGCGGAGGGCGAAGCAGTGTCGGACGAAGGGCGGCTCGTCGCCGGGCGCTACCGGCTGGTCGAGCGCATCGGCCGCGGCGGTATGGGCACCGTGTGGCTTGCCGAGGACGAGGAGCTCACCCGTCAGGTAGCGCTCAAACGGCTCCACACACCGCCGCACCTGTCCGACGCCGAGATCACCACGCTGTACGAGCGCGTCCGCCGCGAGGCGCGCAGCGCCGCCCGGGTCGTGCACCCCAATGTGGTCGTCGTCCATGACGTCGTCGACGACGGCGGGCAGCCGTGCATCGTCATGGAGTACGTCCCCGCCGGCACCCTCGCCGACGTCCTCGACGGCGGCCGGACGCTGCCGCCCGAGGAGGCGGCACGCATCGGCCTCGGTGTGATCGCCGCCGTACGCGCCGCGCACGCGGCCGGCGTGCTGCACCGCGACATCAAGCCCGGAAACGTCCTGCTCGGTCCCGGCGGCCGGGTCGTCCTGACCGACTTCGGTATCGCCCAGACCGCCGGATCCTCGACCCTCACCCAGACCGGCGAGATGGTCGGCTCCATCGACTTCATGGCCCCCGAGCGGATCCGCGGCCACAGGCCCGGCCCGGCCTCGGACCTGTGGTCGCTGGGCGCGACGCTGTACCAGGCGGTGGAGGGACGTCCGCCGTACCGCCGCGACACCCCCATGGAGACCGCGTACGCCATCGCAGTGGACCCGCTGGAGCCGATGCTCAAGGCCGGTTCGCTGGAACCGCTCATCGAGGCCCTGCTGTCGAAGGACCCCGAGGACCGGCCCACGGCGGAGCAGACGGAACGGGTGCTGCGGGCCACCTGGTCCACGGGCCCGCCGACCGAGCGGTCCTCCGCCGTCCCGGTCGGCACGGAGGACGACGACTCGACCACGCACCACACCTCCGCGGCGCCGCCGAGCCCACCGTCGCCGACGGGTAGGAGCGCACGCCGTCGTCGTCGCGGCCGCAGCCGCCGTGTCCTCGTGCCGGTCGTGGTCCTCCTGGCCGCGGCCGCCACCGCCGTCACGCTGTACATGTCGTCGCACCGGGCCGACCGGGACGGAGCGGGCGCAGTGACCACGCCCACCGCGTCCGTATCGCCCAAGCCCGTCCCCGACGGCTACCACCTGGTCCACGCCGACCGGCTCGGCGTCTCCTTCCCCGTGCCGGACGGCTGGCAGCCGAAGAAGCAGTCGAGTGACGACGAGGTCACCTACACCGACCCGACCGGCCTGGCCGGCATCACCATCGGCACGGTCGACCCCGCGGGCTCCAACCCCGTAGGCCACTTCAAGGACATCGAGACGAACACCAAGGCCAACTACTCCGTCTACCGCAGGCTGCGCATGCAGCAGACGACCTTCCGGGGCAAACCGGCGGCGGTGTGGGAGTTCACCTTCCAGGGCCGGGCCCGCGCCTTTCGCGCCATCGACCTCGGCTACGGCACCGCGGGCGGCCGGGAGTACGACATCTACCTGTCGGCCCCGGAAGCCAAGTGGAGCACCTACCGACCGGTCTTCGACCACGTCAGGGACGGGTTCACCGAACAGCCGCGATGAGCCCGACGGGCTGCTGAGCCCCATGCGCTCGGGAACAGGGCGCGGTCGGGATGACGGAGCCGCCCGCACCCCAGGTGCCGTCGGGCTGCTCGTGCACCAGCACCCACACCCGCAGGACGTCGGCCTCGGACAGCCCGGCGGCCGCGAGCACCGTCTTGGCGGCGTCCTGGACCAGACCCGCCTTGCGCCGCTCGCACAGCGCCCCTGCGGAACCATCACGAGGAAGCGGGGAGCGTCGTCCTCGGCGGTCGTCTGCGCGCCCTCGGGCAGCTCCACGAGGTAGCTCCAGGCCTGGGCGCGGAAGAACGCGATGTCGGGCGCCCCCTCCCAGCGCAGGTCCCGCGGCCCTCCTCGGTCAACGAACCGGACGGGACGTGGGGTTCGGAGGGGGAGTACGGCCGTGGCCGAATCCGGCGCACCGTCGCGTGAGCGCCTCGTGGCCGGTGCGGCGGACCTGATCATGAGGCGCGGCCTGAACGCCACCAGCATCCGCGAGCCGGCCGAACACGCCAAGGCGCTGCTCGGCTCGACGTACCACTGCTTCCCCGAGGGCAAGGGGCAGTTGGCCACCGAGGCGGTGCGGTACGCCGGGGGAGCGGTGGCCCGCATCCTGCGCAGGGAACTGGACGCGGGCCCGGCCGCCGGCCTGCGCGCCTTCCTGTTCCTTTGGCGCGGCATCGTGCTCGAGAGCGGCTTCAGGGCCGGCTGTCCGGTGCTGGCCGTCTCCGTCGGGGAGCCGCCGGCCGAGGAGACGCCACTGTCCCTCACCGCCGCAGCCGAGGCCTTCGGGGCCTGAGAGCAACTCCTCACCGAGGCGATCCGCAAGCACGGAGCCGACGCCGACGAGGCTCCGGGCCTCGCGGCCCTCGTCGTGGCCTCGGTCGAGGGCGCCATCGCGATATGCCGCGCCAAGCGCAGCATGCAGCCGCTGGACCAGGTGGCACAGCAGCTCGAAAGGCTGATCGCGGGCGCGCTCGCCGGTCAGGGGCATGCCGGGGGCAAGTTGCAGGCGGCCGGCTGAAGCACTGCCGGGGCGTCACCGCACCGGCTGTCAGTGAGATCGGCCGGGCTCAGGCACCGACCGAAGAGCGGATCGCCCCGGCCTTCTCCTCGGTGAACACGCCGCTCTCCAGGAGGGGCAGGTGCCCTCGTCGACGACCCGGAAGTTGCCCCACCAGGTCGGCGACGACCCCGGCAGCCCGCAGGCTTCGGCCAGTGCGGCGAGAGCGCGCTCGATGGCCTCGGCCCTGACCTCCCGGCGCGCGCTCCACGAAGTGCACCTGGAAACCGACCCGGGCGGCCGGCTCCAACCGGCCGACCTCGGGCACCAGTACCGCATCGGTCAGGGTCTCGGACAGTCACAGGAGTGGGGACGGGTCGAGGGTCCTTCTGAAAATACCCCCGGGGGTACCCGTGCTACTGTCGAGAGCAGATACCCCATGGGGTATATGTTCGAGGGAAAGGAGTGCCTCGTGTTCTTCGTCGACACGATCGAAGTGGCCGGCCTGGGCAACCGGAGCTATCTGGCGGGCGGCAGGCTGACGGCCGTCGCGGTGGATCCGCCGCGCGACATCGACCAGGTGATCGCGGCGGCGGCGCGGCGGGGGGTGCGGATATCGCACGTGGTCGAGACCCACCTGCACAACGACTACGTCACCGGCGGCCTGGAGCTGGCCCGCGTCACGGGCGCCGCCTATCTCGTCCCGGCGGGCGCCAGGGTCGCCTTCGAGCGGGTGCCGGTCCGCGACGGGGACCGTACGGAGGTCGATGTCGACGGCGGGCTGGTTCTGCGCGCGGTGGCGACCCCCGGCCACACCCCGCACCACACGTCCTACGTCCTGGAGGAGCACGGAACGGCGGTCGCGGTGTTCACCGGCGGCTCGCTGCTCATCGGCACCGTCGGACGGCCCGACCTGGTCGAACCGCGGCTCACCGAACGTCTCGCCCGCGCCCAGCACGCCTCCGCACACCGCCTCGCGGCCGAACTGCCCGACGAGACGCCGGTTCTGCCCACCCACGGCTTCGGCAGCTTCTGCTCCTCGGCCCGGGCGGAGGGCGGCGACACGACCATCGGCAAGGAGAAGGCGTCGAACGAGGCGCTCACCCGCGATGTGGACACCTTCGTCGCCGATCTGCTGGCCGGACTGGACGACATCCCCGCCTACTACGTGCACATGGGCCCCGCCAACGCCGCCGGACCCGCCCCCGTCGACCTCACCACGCCCGCCCTCGCCGACGCCGAGGAGATCGCTGCCCGGCTCGCCGCGGGGGAGTGGGTGGTGGACCTGCGCAACCGCGTGGCCTTCGCCGCAGGGCATGTCGCCGGCTCCGTCAACTTCGAGGCCGAGGGGCAGCTCGCCACCCATCTGGCCTGGCTGATCCCTTGGGGCAAACCACTGACGCTGCTGGCCGAGTCGGCCGGACAACTCCTCGCAGCCCAGCGCGAGTTGGCCCGGGTGGGCATCGACCGTCCGGCCGCCGCGGCGACCGGTGACCCGTCGGACTGGGTGCGTGCGGGCGAGTCACCGGTCTCCTTCCCGCGTGCCACGTTCGCCGACCTGGCGGACCGCCGGCGGGACGGGGACGGACACGTGGTCGTGCTCGACGTCCGGCGGCAGAGCGAACGCGCGGGCGGCTGCGTGGACGGGGCCGTCCACATCCCCCTCCATGCCCTGCACCAGCGGCTCGGCGAGGTCCCCGACGGCCAGGTGTGGGTGCACTGCGCCGGCGGTATGCGCGCCGCCATCGCCGCTTCCCTGCTGCACGCCGCCGGCCGGGACGTGGTCGCCGTCGACGACGCCTTCGACGCGGCCGGGAAGGCCGGACTGACCGTGAGGAGCGGACCGTGTCGTTGAACCTGTTCGGACGCGGGCCCGGCAGGGTCGGTGCGCTGCGGGCCGCCGAGTGCACCGGACATGCGGACGGTGTCCCGGCGGAGCAGGACGCCGTACTGCTGGACGTCCGCGAGCCGTACGAGTGGCAGACGGGCCACGCCCCGGGCGCGGTTCACGTCCCCCTGTCCGCTCTGGCCGCGGGTGCGCCACTGCCCGAGCGGGTGGCGGGCCGGCCCTTGGTGGTCGTCTGCCACTCGGGCAACCGCTCCCGGCAGGCGGCCGAACTCCTGGGCGCACGGGGCGCCGACGCGGTGGACGTGATCGGCGGGATGCGCGACTGGGCCCGCCTCGGGCTGCCCGTGGTGGACCGGCGCGGCGAGAGCGGAACGGTGACGTGAGCGTTCTCGCACTGGCTCTGGTGTCCGGTGCCGTCATCGGTCTGGCGCTGGGCGCGCTCGGCGGGGGCGGCAGCGTCCTGGCCGTGCCCGCCCTGATCTACCTGTTCGGTTTCACCCCGGTCGCGGCCACCACCGCCGGCCTGGTCGTCGTGGCCGTCACCACGGCCACCGCGCTGCCCGCGCATGCCCGGGGCGGTCATGTCCGCTGGCGCACCGGACTGCTGTTCGCGGCCGCGGGCATCGGGCCCGCCATGCTCGGCGGGCTGGTGGCTGCGCGGCTGCCTGCGGCGGTGCTCACGGCGGCCTTCGCCCTGGTGGCGCTGGTCGCCGCGGTGCGCATGCTGCGCCCGCGGTCCGGCCCGCCCGACGCCGTCCGTACGGCCCGGCCCGGCCGGGCGGCCGCGGCGGGGGCCGGGCTCGGGGCGGTCACCGGAGTCCTCGGAGTGGGCGGCGGCTTCCTCGCCGTACCGGCCCTGGTGAGTGTCCTCGGGCTGCGCATGCGGGCGGCGGTGGGGACGAGCCTGCTGGTCATCACCCTCAACTCGGTCGCCGCCCTGGCGCTCCGCGCGGGCACGGCCGACGGACTGGACTGGGCCGTGATCGGACCGTTCGCCGGGGCCGCCGTCCTCGGCGCCTGGGACGGCAAACGCCTCGCCGCCAAGGTGTCGGGGCAGGCGCTGCAGCGGATCTTCGCCCTGGTGCTGCTGGGGGTGGCCGGTTTCATGCTGATCGGCTCCGCCGTGTGACGGCCACCGACGCGTGCGGCCTCCTCACGCCAGTGACAGGAACAGCTTCTCCAGGCGGGCGCGCATCTGCTCAGCGTTCTCGACGTCTTCGCCGTTCCTGCGGCCGGACTCGACGTCGGTCAGGCACTGCTGCAGACCGGTGGCGATGATGGCGAAACCCGCCCGGTCCAGGGCGCGGGAGGCCGCGGCGAGCTGGGTGATGACGTCCTCGCAGTCGCGCCCCTCCTCGATCATCCGGATCACACCGGCGATCTGGCCCTGAGCGCGACGCAGCCGGTTCAGCACTGCCTTCAGGTCCGCACCCGCGAGCTCCATGTCCACGACGACTCCTCCGTCAACGTATACCCCTAGGGGTACTCTACGTCCCGGTTCGGGACGGCGTCGAACACCAACGAACTCAGAGCGCGACAAAGGATCACAACTGCCGTGACTGCTTCCCCCGTTCCCTCCGCCCTCGCCACCGACCAGGCCCATGGACTGCTCCACCGGCTGACGGTCATCGATGTGCGTACGCCCGGCGAGTACGCCTCCGGTCATCTGCCCGGTGCGCTCAACATCCCCCTGGATCAGCTCCGCCACGGCCTGCCGGACATCCGGCAGGCCGCCGAACGCGGTGACGTCCTGGTCGTGTGCGCCTCCGGGGCCCGCTCGCAGAACGCCTGCAAGCTCCTTGCCGAGCAGGGCATCCCGGCGGCGACGCTGACCGGCGGCACCGCCGCCTGGGCCGCCGCAGGACACGACCTCCACCGGCTGACTCGCCGGGCACGGGCAGTCTGGGGCATGGAGCGCCAGGTGCGTTTCACCGCGGGCACGCTGGTCCTCCTGGGGCTGACGCTCGGCCTCCTCGTGCACCCGGCCTTCCAGCTCCTCTCGGCAGCGACAGCGGGCGGCCTGGTCTTCTCCGCGCTCACCGACACCTGTGGCATGGCGGCCCTGCTCGCCGGACTCCCGCACAACCGGCCCCGCCCGGCCGACCTCGACGCCGCGCTGACGGAGCTCCGCGGCGGCTGACACCCAGGGCGACCCCGCGCGTCAGTCGGCCCTGAGGCGTGCCGAGAGTCCGCCGCGCGAGCGGATGCGTCGTCACCGGGATGTACAGCTCCGGCGCCGTCTGCTCGCCGGCTGGGCACGGCAAGGGAGTTGACCCTCTCCACGGAGCCCCGACAACCGCTGAGTCACGCCGTAGGGTTGCGCACATGAGCATCGACGGTGTTGCGCTGCGTCCGGTGGCCGAGCCCGACCTGTCCGTCATGGAACGCTTCCTCATCGATCCGGAGACCGTGGTTCCGTTCCAGTGGTGGGGCTGGTCGGACACCGGACGCTGGCGGCGCCAGTGGGCGGAGAACGGCCTGCTCGGCGACGACGGAGGGCATCTGATGGTGGTGCGCGGCGCGGAGCGGCTGGGGTTCGTCGCCTGGCGGCAGGTCAGGCCCACCCGGACCACCACGTACTGGAACATGGGCATCAACCTGCTGCCGGAGGCCCGCGGACAGGGCGTCGGAACCGAGGCGCAACGGCAGTTGGTCCACTACCTCTTCGCGAACACCACGGTCGTACGCATCGAGGCGGACACCGAAGCGGACAACACCCCCGAACAACGCGCCCTGGAAAAGGTCGGGTTCACCCGCGAGGGCGTCCTGCGCAGCATCGCCTTCCGCGACGGACAGTGGCGTGACGGAGTGCGCTACAGCATCCTGCGTGGCGAACCGGCCTGAGCGCCGCGCTCAAAATCCATGAGCACCCCGCTCAAAAAAACAAAGGCAAGGAGGTAACTCACTCCTTGCCACTCTCAACTTATAGCGCACCGGGGGGCTTGCGGCAAGGCCCCGGTCGTGCCGCACAATCGCACGCCGAGGCCACAAGCTGCGGAAATGGGAGTTTCACGACGTGCATGCTCTGTCTGGTGACATGACCCCCCTGACCACCCGTGCGTTCGACCTTCCCGACCGACTCGCCCACAAGGCCGACCCCACCCTGATCGCCGGCGACGAGCAGCACTTCTCCGCGATCGCGGAGAACCTCGAGCAGACGATCGCCGAACTGTCCGCCCGCCTCGAGACCGAGCTCAAGGGACCTGGCGGCCTCGGCCGGCAGGCGATGGACCGCGACCTGGAGGTGCACCGGCTGACCGGCCGACTGCGCGCCCTGCGCCGCTTCGGCCTGGACCTGTGCCTCGGCCACATCGTCAGCGCGGACGACCCCGAGCCCGTCTACATCGGACGACTCGGTCTGACCGACAGCACAGGCCGTCGCCTGCTGCTCGACTGGCGCTCTCCCGCGGCCGAGCCGTTCTTCGCGGCGACCCACGCCAACCCGATGGGCCTCGCCAGCCGCCGACGCTATCGCTGGACCCGCGGCCGGATCAGCGACTACTGGGACGAGGTGTTCACCGCCGACGGCCTGGAAGGACGGGCCGCGCTCGACGACCAGTCCGCGTTCATCGCCAGCCTGGGCAGCAACCGTTCGGCCCGCATGCGGGACGTGCTCGCCACCATCCAGGCCGACCAGGACGCCATCATCCGGGCGGGCTCCCGCGGCGCTCTCGTCGTCGACGGAGGTCCCGGCACCGGCAAGACCGTCGTCGCCCTGCACCGCTCCGCCCACCTGCTCTACTCCGACCCCCGCCTCGGTCACCGTCGTGGCGGCGTACTGTTCGTCGGCCCGCACCGGCCCTACCTGGACTATGTCGCCGACGTCCTGCCGAGCCTCGGCGAGGAGGGCGTGCAGACCTGCATCCTGCGGGACCTCGTCGACGAGGGCGCCGACGCGAGCGTCGAGACCGACCCCGAGGCGGCCCGGCTGAAGTCGTCCGCGGACCTGGTGGAAGCGATCGAGAAGGCCGTCCGGTTCTACGAGGAGCCGCCCACCGAGGCGATGACGGTCACCGTCGACTTGACCGACATCCGGCTGACCGCCGACGACTGGGCCGAGGCGTTCGACGCGCCGGAACCCGGCACCCCGCACAACGAGGCACGTGATCAGATCTGGGAGAAGCTGGTCACGATCCTGGAGGACGGATACGACGGCGACGACATCCCGCCGGAGCAGTTCCGCAGGGCGCTGAGGCAGGACAAGGAGCTCGTCGGGACCCTCGACCGGGCATGGCCGCTGCTCGAAGCCGCCGACCTGGTCTCGGACCTGTGGTCGGTGCCGGCCTATCTGCGGATGTGTGCGCCCTGGCTGAGCAGCGAGGACGTCCGCAGGCTGCAGCGGGCGGATGCCCAGGCGTGGACGGTGTCCGATCTGCCGCTCCTGGACGCCGCCCGGCAGCGGCTCGGCGACCCTGAGACCGCCCTGCGCAAGCGGCGGCACGCGGCCGTCCTGGCCGCCCAGCGCGAGCGCATGGCGCAGGTCGTGGACAACCTCATCGACGCGGCGGCCGATTCCGGCGCCGACGGTGACGACGGCGAAGGCCTGGTGAGGATGTTGCGCGGCCAGGACGCCAAGGTCAGCCTGGTCGACGAAGCCGAACTGACCGTCGTCGAACCGGATCTGCTCGCCGGCCCGTTCGCGCACATCGTCGTGGACGAGGCCCAGGAACTCACCGACGCGGAATGGCAGATGCTCCTGCTGCGCTGCCCGTCCCGCAGCTTCACCATCGTCGGTGACCGCGCCCAGGCCCGGCACGGGTTCACGGAGACATGGCAGGAACGGCTCGAACGGATCGGGCTCGACCGGGTCACCGTGGCCTCACTGAGCATCAACTACCGCACCCCGCAAGAGGTCATGACGCAAGCCGAGCCGGTCATCCGGGCCGTGCTCCCGGACGCCAACGTGCCGACCTCGATCCGCAGCAGCGGCATCCCGGTCGTACACGGCGCTGTGGCGGAGCTGGACCCGATCCTGGACACCTGGCTGGCCGAGCATGCCGAGGGGATCGCCTGCGTCATCGGCGATCCCGCGTTCCCGGCAACAGCCCGGGTCCGATCGCTGACCCCGGAGCTGTCGAAGGGGCTCGAGTTCGACCTGGTCGTCCTCGTCGACCCGGAGGCGTTCGGCACGGGCATCGAAGGAGCGGTCGACCGCTATGTCGCCATGACGCGAGCGACGCAGCAACTCGTCATCCTCACCAGCTGAAACCTTCGGCGGGCGTCGGAGGTCCGTATTGGGTTCCCTTTGGGAACAGAAGCCCTGCTCGCGGCCGCCACGGGCAGCGAGCGGGCAGGGCAGCCGACGCACCAGGTCGCCCCCCAACCAGGGCAAGCGGCCACAGCACCGAGCACCACGCCGCCGTGGCCGCCGCCAACGTCTCCCGCGCCGGGCTCGACCACGTCGTCGGCCTACGCGTCGGGAAGGCCCTGGACGCTCTGCCGCGGCTGGTGGGCGAGGGGGCGGGCCCGTTCGACCTGGTCTTCATCGACGCCGACAAGCCTTCCAGTCCCGCCTGCTCGGCGTGGACGCTCGAGCTCACCCGACCCGGCAGCATCGTCGTCGGCGACAACGTCGTCCGCGACGGCGCGGTCACCGAGCAGGCGGCCCGGCGACCGGACATGCGGCTGACCGGGGACCTGCTCGCCGGTGCCCTCGACGACCTCGCCACCATTCTCGACCAGCGCTTTCTGCACATGGGCGGTACCACGACGGAGGTCTTCGCCGCGTACGCCGCCGACCACGACCGCAAAGCCACGCAGCCCTGATCGGTGCGGGCATGGCGAAACCGGGGCCGCAGAAGATACGTTTGTATCGCTACAAGAAAGCGGTTGCCATGTAGCTCCCGGCCCCCGTCCTCCGCCCGACACAGGAGTACCTCCGTGCCCGACGCCACCGCGGTCATCAACCTCGACATCGAGGGCCCGAGGATCAGCCGTCACCTCTACGGTCACTTCGCCGAGCATCTCGGTCGTTGCGTCTACGGCGGTTTCTGGGTCGGGGAGGACTCGCCGATCCCGAACGAGGGCGGCATTCGCCTCGACGTCGTCCAGGCGTTGCGTGCCCTGGACATCCCGAACCTGCGCTGGCCGGGCGGCTGTTTCGCCGACGAGTACCACTGGCGTGACGGCATCGGCCCGCGCGAGCAGCGACCGAGCATGGTCAACACGCACTGGGGCGACGTCGAGGAGAACAACCACTTCGGCACCCACGAGTTCATGGCGCTGTGCGAGCTGCTCGGCGCCGAGCCGTACATCAGCGGCAACGTCGGCTCCGGCACCGTGCGTGAGATGAGCGAGTGGGTCGAGTACCTCACCCGCGACGGCGACAGCCCCATGGTGCGGCTGCGCAAGGCCAACGGCCGCGAGGAGCCCTGGCGGGTGAAGTTCTGGGGCATCGGCAACGAGACCTGGGGCTGCGGCGGCAACATGCGCGCCGAGTACTCCGCCGACCTGGCCCGCCAGTACGCCACCTACTGCCGCGACCACGGCGACAACAAGCTCTACCGCATCGCCTCCGGAGCCTCGGACGCCGACTACAAGTGGACCGAGACGCTGATGCAGCAGATCAGCTGCTTCGGCTGCGAGGCCACCCCGAAGAACTTCTTCCAGGGCCTGTCCGTGCACTACTACACGCTGGCCGGCCCCTGGGAGGCGAAGGGCAGCGCGACCGTCTTCGACATCGACGACTACTACCGCACCATGGTCGCGGCCCGCCGCATCGACCGCATCCTGACCGGCCACTCCACCGTCATGGACGTCTACGACCCGGGCCGCACGGTCGGGCTGGTCCTGGACGAGTGGGGCACCTGGTGGGACGTCGAGCCGGGCACCAACCCGGGCTTCCTGTTCCAGCAGAACACCCTGCGTGACGCGCTGGTGGCCGCCACCCACTTCGACATCTTCCACCGGCACGCCGCCCGCCTGTACATGGCCAACATCGCGCAGACGGTCAACGTCCTTCAGGCCATGCTCCTCACCGACGGCGACAGCCTGGTGCTGACCCCGACCTACCACGTCTTCGAGATGAACAAGGGCCACCAGGACGCCACTTCGCTCACCGTCCATCTGCGCGGCGAAGCCCTGCGGCGCACAGTCGGCGACACGCAGCTGGAGACCCTGTCCGCCTCAGCCAGCGTCAAGGACGGGGCGGTGCTGATCTCACTGTCCAACCTGGACGCGGAGGAGCCCGCGGAGGTCACGCTCGACCTGCGCGGACGCTCCGTCGGCGAGCCGAACGCCCGGATCCTGACGGCCGACCGGCCCCAGGACCACAACACGCCCGGCACGCCCCAGACGGTCGCCCCGCGCCCCTTCGACGGCCTCAAGGCCACCGGCCAGGGGCTCGCTCTGACACTGCCGCCGCACTCGTTCGTCACGGTCGGCGCCCCGCTCGCCTGACACAACGACTCCGACCGTCTTCCGGCCGCATTCCCTTGCCGTCCTGCGCACTTGGGTGCGGCTTGGCATGCGACTGGGTTCCGAGGCGGCAGACCAGGGGTGAGGGTGACGACGATCCAGGACGTGGCGAAGGCGGCCGGGGTCTCACCGATGACCGTCTCGAACGTCATCAACGACCATCCGAACGTCCGCCCCGCGACGCGCGAGAAGGTGCTCGGGGCCATGGCCCGGCTCGACTACCGGGTCAACGTCGCGGCCCGCAATCTGCGCAAGGGCCGTACCGGAACCATCGGCCTCGCCGTTCCGGAGGTGGACAGCGCCTACTACGGGCTGCTGGCCGCCACCGTCATCGCCGCGGCCGAGCGACGCGGCCTCAGGGTGAGCATCGAACAGACCGCCTCCCGGGACAACGAGCTGGACGCCCTGTCCCTCTCCCGCAACCGGCTCTACGACGGGCTCATCCTGAGCGCAGCCGGCATGGGGCAGGGCGATGCCGAGCGGCTCAGGGTGGACCACCCGGTGGTCATCCTCGGCGACCGGATCTTCGGCGGTCCCGTGGACCACGTCGCCATGCCCAACTTCGACGCGTCCCACGCCGCCACCCGCCATCTGATCGAGCGGGGCTGTCGGCGTATCGCGTTCGTGTGCGGGGCGGTCGAGGAAGTGGACACCTCCAGCCTGCGCATCGCCGGCTACCGGAAGGCCTTGGAGGACGCGGGCCTGTCCGCGGACCGCGCCCTGGTGCAGCAGGTGGACCGGCTCGGCATGCGCGAAGGCGCCGAACGGGCCCGGGAGATGGCGAGGAGCGGGCTCGACTTCGATGGCGTGTTCTGCGTGACCGACTCCCTCGCCATGGGCGTGCTGCGGGGCCTGGCCGACGTCGGGACACGCGTGCCCGACCAGGTGAAGGTGATCGGCTTCGACAACGTCCCGGAGAGCGAGTTCCTCATCCCCTCGCTCTCCAGCGTCGATCCGGACCACGACGGCATGGCCGAGCGGGCGGTCGACCTCCTGATCCGGCGCATCGAACGGACCGAGCCTCCGGCCCCGCACCAGGACGTCGTCGGCGGCTTCTCCCTGGTGATCCGGGAGTCGACGGGCGGCTGACCCCCGTAAGAGCCCATGTGCAACTCCCTGAGTGAACGCCCCCTCCTCCGCGATCCCGTGTACGACGGCGCAGCCGACCCCGTCGCCGTCCGGAACCGGCAGGCCGGCGAATGGTGCCTGATCCACACCAGCCGCCACGCCACCGCCCCCGGCCCCGACGCCGGTCGGGTTCACGGCCCCGACCTGGCGTGGCCGCCTCGGCGGTCGGGGGCCGCACCCGTCAGCCACGTCCCCGGTGTCCCGGACTCCTGGACCGGCCCCGCCCGCATCCGCCACGGCACCAGCCCCGACCTCCTTGCCCGGACCCAGCCCGGCGCACCGGACCTCGACTCCGACCGGGCCATCGACGCGTGCGTGTACCCGCTGCCGGGCTGCGGCCGGCGGATGTGGTTCAAGGACGAGACGCTCGGCGGGCACCACCGGATGCTGAGTGACCGCACCCCAATGGCTCCACGGTGGTGAAGTCTTTGCCTGTGGCCGATTCGCGGCGCAGGTGGCCCGGTCGGGCGCGGCTCCGCGGGTTTCGCCGATGCAAAGTAGGGCCGAAAAGGGCGGGTCGACGGGCTGCTGATGTTACGGCCGTGTTGACCACGTCCTCGGTGCGGCGCACCCTCGCATATGCGTGGCAGTTACATCTTGTCTGCTGATGGGTCGTCGTTGCGTCCGGGAAACCGCAGGTGCGACGGCATCCCGTGCGGACCTGGAGCAGGAGGCACCGCATGTGTGGCATCACCGGCTGGATCTCCTTCGACCGCGACCTGGGCGCCGAGGAGGCCGTATTGGATGCAATGACCGGGACGATGGCGTGCCGCGGCCCCGACGACAGCGGCACCTGGGTGCGGGGACCCGCGGCCCTCGGGCATCGCAGGCTCGCAATCATCGATCTGCCCGGCGGCCGGCAGCCGATGACGGTCGACACCCCGCACGGGACCGTGGCACTCGTCTACTCCGGGGAGACGTACAACTTCACCGAGCTGCGCCGTGAACTCACCGGCCGGGGCCACCGATTCACCACCGACTCCGACACCGAGGTGGTCCTGCACGGCTACCTCGAATGGGGCGAGCAGGTCGCGGAACGGCTCAACGGCATGTACGCGTTCGCCGTGTGGGACGGCCGCCGGGACGAGCTGGTGATGATCCGTGACCGTATGGGCATCAAGCCCTTCTACTACTACCCGACACCCGACGGCGTCCTGTTCGGCTCCGAACCCAAGGCGATCCTCGCCAACCCCCTGGCCCCCGCCCGTGTCACCCAGGACGGCCTGCGCGAGCTGTTCACGATGATCAAGACGCCTGGGCACGCCGTGTGGGACGGGATGGCGGAGGTCGAACCGGGCACCGTCGTCACCGTCGACCGTACGGGGGTGCAGCGCCGCGTCTACTGGCAGCTGGAGACCCGGCCGCACACCGACGACCGCGACACCACCATCGCCACCGTACGCTCCCTCCTCGACGACATCGTGCGCCGCCAGCTCGTCGCCGACGTGCCCCGCTGCACCCTCCTCTCCGGCGGCCTCGACTCCTCCGCGATGACCGCGCTAGCCGCCCGCCAACTCGGCGAACACGGTGAGAAGGTACGCAGCTTCGCCGTCGACTTCGTCGGCCAGACCGACCATTTCGTCGCCGACGAACTCCGCGGCACGCCCGACACCCCGTTCGTCCACGACGTGGCCCGCACCGCCCACACCGAACACCAGGACATCGTGCTCGACGCGCAGGCACTCGCCGACCCCGGCATCCGCGCGAAGGTGATCAGGGCCCGCGACCTGCCCGCCGGGCTCGGCGACATGGACGCCTCGCTGTATCTGCTGTTCCGGGCCATCCGGGACCAGTCGACCGTCGCTCTGTCCGGCGAGTCCGCCGACGAGGTCTTCGGCGGTTATCTGCAGTTCTTCGACGAGGAGGCCCGCCGCGGCGGCACCTTCCCCTGGCTGGTCAACTTCCGCCGCCACTTCGGCGAGGACGCCGAGGTCCTGCGTCCGGACCTGCTCGCCTCCCTCGACCTGGACGGATACGTCGACGCCGGCTACCGCACCGCCGTCAGCGGTATCCGTCGCCTGGTCGGCGAGAGCGACTTCGAGTACCGGATGCGGCAGATCTGCCACCTGCACCTCACCCGCTTCGTCCGCGTCCTGCTCGACCGCAAGGACCGCGCGAGCATGGCCGTCGGCCTCGAGGTCCGGGTCCCGTTCTGCGACCACCGTCTGGTGGAGTACGTCTACAACACGCCCTGGTCGTTGAAGTCCTTCGACGGCAGGGAGAAGAGCCTGTTGCGCGAGGCGACCGCCGATCTGCTCCCGAAGTCGGTGTACGACAGGGTCAAGAGCCCCTATCCGTCCACGCAGGACCCCAAGTACGCCACCGCGCTCCAGGACCAGGCCAAGGACCTGCTGGCCCAGCCTGCCCACCCCGTCTTCGACCTCGTCGACCGCGACCTCCTGCACCGCGTCGCCCACCGCGACACACCCGTGAACACACAGTCCGAACGGCGCGGTCTGGAACGCGCGCTGGACCTGGCGGTGTGGCTGGACATGTACCGGCCGGACATCGACCTCGACTGAGGCGAGCGGCTACCGGGCAACCTCGTCAGGCTCGGTGCGTGGCGGCCAACGGATCGGACGATGACCGCGCCCGGCGGCGGTCGCCGTGGGGCCGGGGCCCGACCTCCTTGCCAAGCGGAGGCCAGACGTAGAGGGGGCTTCCTGCCCGGTCTCCACCCGGGCCGGCGTCACCCCCGAAGCACCTGCCTGCCGGAGTGATCGGCTGCCGTGGGCGAGGGCGTCGAGGGCGGCGCCGCCCGGGAGCCCGGCGGCCGGCAGCGCATGACCTTCGACCGGGTCTTCCTCGGCACCGACGGCATCTCGCCCGAACACGGCATCTGCGAGGGCGACCTGTGCCAGACCCGGCTCAAGGAACCGATGGCCCGCCGAGCCGATCACGTCCACGTCCGCCCACGCCGCGAAGCTCGGCCGCCGCCCCCTTCCACGCCCGGACGGCCCTGCGCGAGGGCCGGACGAACGCGCAAGCCGCGGAGCCTGCGAGCCGGCCGGCACGGAGCGAGGTCTTGTTCATGAGCAACCCGGGAGCAGGTGGCATCGTGGCGGTGGTGGAGCAGGGCGCGGTTCAGCCGGCGTAGACCCTTCCCTGCTTCACGACGTAGTGCGCCGGCTCGGAGCAGCCGATGGACGGGGTGATCAGCAGGCTGACGGTGAGGGGCGCGGGCTCCATGCTCGCGGTCGAGAACTCGCAGACGGACTGGCTGCCGGTCAGCGGGTACCAGAACCATCCGTCGACCTTGCCCACCGTGACCCGGTCGGACTCCTTCCACTTGCCGCTGTCGTGCGTGTAGACCTGCAGCCGCACCGAGGCGGCGTACTCGTCCTGGGACAAGCGCAGCGCGGTGAGCGTGATCTTGTAGTCGCTGCCGAGGACGGACGAGGCGATCTGCTGGGTCTGCGGCGCCGCGGTCTGGGCGTTGGAGACGGTGGCGCCGGCGGTCCCGAGGCCGCCCGCCAGCAGAAGGGTGACGCCGGCGGTTGCGCCGCGACGGGTGCGGTGACTGCGGAGCGGTTTCATGTTTCCCCCGTGGGTCGAGTGGTGCGGTGCGTGCGGTCGCCGCGGTGCTTTGCGGCCACGCCCCGCCGAGGATGTTCGCCCGTGCACCGGGCGGGCGAGAAGCATTTCGAAGGTGGTCGAATCACGGGCAGTTCGTCTGAACCGTCTGCTGCAACTGTCCTTCTTCTCCGTCGAGGAGCCGGTGGCCCATGAGCGTCACCGAGTGCCGCACGTACTGTCCCTCGCGCCTGCTTGCCACCAGCCCCCCGTCCCGGAGGACGGCGAGCTGGTAGCTGGCGCTGGGCAGGGCGATGCCGACAGCCGACGCCACCTCGGAGGTGGTCCGGGGGCCGGCGCGGGCCACCTCGGTGAGGACCGAGGCCCTGGTCCGGCCCAGCAGCCGGTCGAGTCCGTTGTCCTTGAGGGTGATCGAGTCGAGGGGCCGTGCGGTGACCGGGTAGACCAGGACCGGGCCGAGGGCCGGATCGGCAAGGGCGGTGGGCCTGCGCCAGCAGAAGTAGGACGGGAGCAGAAGCAGCCCGCGACCCTCCAGATGTAGGGACGCGCCAAAGCACGTCAATCCCTCTCGCATGATTCGTCGTCTGTCTCGAAACATTCGAAGGCTTCACCCGGCACGTAGCTGGGAGGTGAAGCTGCTTCGGCGGAAGGACTGACGTGCTCGACGGTCGACCTGGGGTCCACGGCGCCCTGGGTTTCGTAATGCCCAACGAAAGCCAGGGCGACCGACGCGATCAGTGCCGCGCGAACTGGACCTGGGTCGGTTGCACGACGTCCGGCCGCAGTGCGATCCCGCTGACGGTCAGTTGTTCCCCGTAGAGGTCCGTGATTCTGATCGAGCCGCCGCACCCGCCGCCGTCGGCGGAAATGAAGTAGTTGTAGTCGGTGCGCGGCAGTTGCCGCCAGCCGCCTGAGGTGCGGACCTCCAGCCGCGCCACCGGGTTCCGGTGGCCGATCACCTGGATGCCGCACCAGTAGGGGCTGGACCCGGTCTTGTACCTGATCGAAATCGTCCCGGCTGAGCCGGGGCTCACCAACTGCCAGGTGATCGGCAGCCGGCCGACCCTGAGGTCGGCGAGCTTGGCGAAGGCCTGCTGGCTGAGGTCGAGTTGACCGGGTGCGCAGGGCAGGGGGCATTCGTTGGTGATCCGTACGGTGACGGAGGCTCCGTTGGCCGCGTGGACGAGCACGTACGCACCGCACGCCCTGGACGTCTCGTAGTCGGTGGTGTTCATCGCAGCGATCATGAGGTTGTCGCTGGGACCGAACAGGCAGGCACCGTTTCCGTCACCGGCCGCGTAGGCGGTGGCAACCCCTGTGTAGGTGGTGTCGGGCCGAATCCGCCCTGCCGGTGACGCCGTGGTGGACGTCGTTCGCCGGGAGGGCGGGGTGTCCTTGGCCGACGGACGGGCTGAAGCAGTGCTCGCAGCGGCCGTGGGCGTCGACGTGCCGGTCGTGCTCGGGGACGCCGACGTGGCCGCGGCGCGCGCCTCGGCCGAGCCGGCGGCTCTCACCTGAGTGGTGGCGGAGGGGGCGTCCGCGGCAGACCCTGCATCCGCCCCGCGCCCGGGGAACGCCCCCATGACCAGGTAGGCGAGCACGCCCGCGGCGGTCAGTGCCAATGTGGTGCCCAGCATGAGCCGGCGTCTGCGCCTGCGCTCCCGCGCGGCCTGCCTCGCTGTCTTCATACCTGTCCGTTCGGAAGATGGAACCGATGGTGCACTGCTCGGTTGCCGCCGGCCGCGAAAAGGTTGCCGACCTTTTTCTCGGCGTCTCGTTCGCGGTTCCGGTCTTCCCAGCCGGACGGCGGCTGCGGCAGCGCACCGGAGGTACGCCACCGCAGCCGCTCGCAGGCCCCGAGGATCAGAGGGCCGTGAAGGTCCACAGCAGGTTCGTACTGCTGCCGTACGTCCACTGCTTGGTCACGGAGCCCGAGGCGACGTTGCCGCCACCGTCGAGGACCAGGCCGGTGGTGCGGTTGGCGATCGAGTAGCTGCCGCCGCCGCGGTTGGTGATCCTCCACTGCTGGTTGGTGCCGCCGTTCCAGGCGGCCTCTCGGGCTGCGGAGCCGTCTGCGGTGGCGCCCCAGCCGTCGGCGACCATGCCGTTGGCGCGGTTGACCAGCTTGTAGTAGCCGCCGCCCACATCGACCGCCTGCCACTGGAGGTTGGAGCTGCCGTTCCAGGTCCACTGCTTGAGGTTCGATCCGGAGGCGACGTTGCCGCCGCTGTCCAAGGCGAGACCGTCTGTGACGTTGGTGAGCCGGAAGTACGTCGACGGGTTGAACTGGACCCTCAGCGAGGTGATCTGATCGTTGTTGCCGGTGCCTCTCAGGTCGGGGTTGTCGGCGGTGAACGTCCAGGCGGTGCCGGTGAAGTTGTCACCGGAGTAGCCGATCAACTGGTAGCCCTGAGCCGGCCGGAGGGAGGAGATGCTGCGCGCGCCCACTCCCGCCGCGGTCAGGTCGGCCGCGGTGTAGTCGCCGAGGGCGAACGTGGCGGAGCTGCCCGTGTAGTTGACGTCCGTGAAGGCGACGGCACCGGCGAGCGGCGTCATGGCCGGGATGTTGCCGGAGAAGGAGAGCTTCAGGACATAGGCGTTGGCGCTGTACGGCGCGGAGGACGGCAGGGTGACCGTGAGGCCTGAGGCGCTCTGCGTCGGCGTCGGCAGGTCGATGTAAGTGCCGGCGGTGGAGCCGAGAAGTTTCACCGAGGTCAGCGACGACAGGTTGATGCTGCCCGTGCCGAGTGTCTTGATCGTCAGCGAACTGCCCGGCCAGCCCAGGACGGTGGCGTACAGGACGTTGTTGTCCTTGTTGCGGGTGAAGCGGATGTCCTGCGCCGTGCCGGCCGTCGGATTGGTGAAGGCGCCGCCGCCCATCTTCGTCGGGCCCTCGCCGTACACGCTCCACGCGCGGGTCGAGTAGATCGACTCGCCGAAACGCTTCAGATGGTCGCCGATACCGAGCAGGACGTCCTTCTGCGCCTGCGGGATGGTGCCGTCGGCCATGGGCGCGATGTTCAGCAGCATGTTGCCGTTCTTGCTGACCCGGTCGATGAACGAGTGCAGCATCTGCTGGATGCTGTAGTAACCGATGCCCTGCGTGTAGCACCAGCTGGAGCTGGAGATGCTGTCGTCGGTCAGCCAGTACGGCGTGGTGATGTCGGCCGGACCACCGCGTTCGTAGTCGAAGACCTCGCCCTTGTTGTCGAACCCGTCCTTGTAGGTGGCGACCACCTCACGGCCCCAGCTGTTGGCCTGGTTGTAGTAGTACGACAGGAAGTTCAGGCGCTGGGTCTCGTCGACGGCGTCCAGCTTGAAGTCCTGCCACAGGATGTCGGGCTGGGCGCGGTCGATGACCTCCTTGAGCTTGTCGTACCAGAGCTGGTTCTCCGCGGCCGAGCCCAGCTGTCCGTAGAGCTTCTTCAGGCTCGGGTCCGTCTGGGCGGGGGCGTACTCGTAGTAGCCGTTGAAGTGGTACGCGTGGTGCATGGCGACCAGCAGCTTGAGGCCCTTGGCGCGGATGGCCGTGGAGAAGAGCTGCAGCAGGTTCAGCCCCGGGCCCTTGTTCACCGAGTTCCACTCGTTGACCTGGCTGTCCCACATGGAGAAGCCGTCATGGTGCTCGGCGACCGGGCCGGCGAACCTGGCGCCCGCGTCGACGAACAGCTGCGCCCACTCGTCGGGGTCGAAGTTCCCGCCGGCCGACTTCAGCTTCGGCGCGAACTTCACGAAGTTGCCCGCCAGGTCCTGCGCTCCGTTGATGAAGTTGTGGTACGGCCACGCCGACGGCTGGCCGTAGGTCGCGATGTGGTGCTGGTTGGCGTTGCTGCCCGCGTTGTACATGTTGCGCGGGTACCACTCGCTGTCGTACGCGGGGACGCTGAAGACGCCCCAGTGGAAGTAGATCCCGAACTTCGCGTCCTGGAACCACTCCGGCGCCGGCGGGTGCTGGTCGACGGAGTTCCAGTCGGGCGTGTACGTGCTGGGCGCCGCCTGGGCCGTACCCGCGCCGAACACACCTCCGGCGACGGCGGCAGCGGCCACGCAGGTGGCGCCGGCCAGGAAGTGGCGTCTGCTGAGCGAACTGGACATGGAACATCCCTGGTTCAGAGGGGGACAGGGGAATGCAGCGGGCCGCTTGTTACGGATGAAGGTCCGCCATGTCTCCCTGGGATGTCAACCAGCGTGCAGGGATGAAAAGCGCTGTATTGGAAGGCAGTTTGACAAGGTTGCAGCAGATTCGGCCCGTTATATGACCACGTAGACATGCCATGTTTGTCGAGGTCTCGTGTGTCGAGTGAGCTCACTCAGTGCTGCGGATTGATGGGATGCATCTCGCGCCTCCATGGCACCGGTCTCATCATCGATACGGCTGTGGCCTGGCATTTCATTTCGAGTCCGACAAGGGGCTAGACAGCTCGCCGAAATCGCGCCTATAAACATCCCATCTCTACCGTCCGGCGATGCGAAGGCGTCGTCGAGGCGGAACATCTCCCGCCCAGGGACGAGCGCGAGGAAGCATCGATGAGACTCAGGACCGCCCTCTGTTCAGCCGTCTCCGCCGTGTCCGCACTGGCTCTGCTCAGTGCGTGCAGCAGCGGCTCCACCACCTCGGCGTCGTCGGGTGACAAGCCGCTGGTCGGCGTCGACTACCCGCGCTCCGACACCGACTTCTGGAACTCGTACATCAAGTACACACCCCAGTACGCCAAGGAGCTGGGGCTGGACCTGAAGACCACCAACTCGCAGAACGACGTCGCCAAGCTCACCGCCAACGCACAGACGTTCATCAGCCAGGGCGTCAAGGGCATCGCGATGGCCCCGCAGGACACCGCCGCCATCGCGCCCACCCTCGCGCAGCTGGAGGCGAAGAAGATCCCGGTCGTCACCGTCGACACCCGCCCCGACAGCGGCAAGGTGTTCATGGTCGTGCGCGCCGACAACCGCGCCTACGGCGAGAAGGCCTGCCAGTACCTGGGCACCAAGCTCGGCGGGAAGGGCAAGGTCGTCATGCTGGAGGGCGGCCTGGACTCCATCAACGGCCGTGACCGGACCGAGGCGTTCAACGACTGCATGAAGAAGAGCTACCCCGGTATCAAGGTGCTCGGTGAGGCCACCAACTGGGACGGCGCGACCGCCGCGCAGAAGCTCCAGACCGACCTGACCGCCAACCCGGACATCAAGGGCGTCTACATGGAGTCCAGCTTCGCCCTGTCCGGCACGCTCCAGGTGCTCAAGCAGAAGGGCCTGTTGGTGGACCCGAAGGACAAGAAGCACGTCTTCATCGTGTCCAACGACGGCATCCCCGAGGAGCTCAAGTCCATCGCCGAGGGCAAGATCGACGCCACCGTCTCCCAGCCGGCCGACCTCTACGCCAAGTACGCCCTGTACTACCTGAAGGCGGCGATCGACGGGAAGACGTTCAAGCCGGGCAAGACGGACCACGACAGCACCATCATCCAGGTCCGCGACGGCGTGCTCGAGGACCAGCTCTCCGCCCCGCTCGTCACCGCCGACGGTGCCACCTACGGCGGTGTGCCCAGCGTCAAGAGCGACGACAAGTCGCTGTGGGGCAACAACCTCGGCTGATTTTCCCCGGAACACAACGGCCCACGAGAACAAGGCGGTTGAGATGAGCGACGGGGAACGAACAGTCACCCCCGCGCCCGCCCCGGCGGACGACGGGCGGGCCCCCGCAGCCCCGCCCGTCGTCGAGGCGACGGGCATCGTCAAACGATTCGGTCCGACAGTGGCCCTGAACGGCGCCCGGATCACCATCAGGCCCGGCGAGACCCACGCGCTCGTCGGCCGCAACGGAGCCGGCAAATCGACCCTGGTGTCGGTCCTCACCGGCCTTCAGGCCCCCGACGAGGGAACGGTGACCTTCGGCGGCGAGCCGGCCCCCAGGCTCGGGGACCGCGACGCCTGGCGCCGGCGCGTGGCCTGCGTCTACCAGAAGTCGACGATCATCCCCACGCTGACCGTCGCCGAGAACCTGTTCCTGAACCGGCACGACCACGGAGCCGGCCGGCTCATCAGCTGGCAGGCCACCCGTCGGCGCGCACAGGACCTGCTGTCGGCCTGGTCGGTGAACGTCGACCCGCAGGCCCCGGCCGCCGAACTGAGCGTGGAGCAGCGGCAGTTCGTCGAGATCGCCCGCGCGCTGTCCTTCGGGGCCCGGTTCATCATCCTCGACGAGCCGACCGCCCAGCTCGACGGGGCGGCCATCAACCGGCTCTTCGACCGCATCCGCGACCTGCAACGCCAGGGCGTCACCTTCCTGTTCATCAGCCACCACCTCCAGGAGGTCTACGAGATCTGCGACATGGTGACCGTGTTCCGCGACGCCCGGCACATCGTCACCGCCCCGGTCGCGGACCTCCCCCGAGCCGACCTCGTCGCCGCCATGACCGGCGAGGCGGCCGCCGACCGGCGCGCGGAACGGGCCGCCACCCTCGACGCCGGCGCCACGGCCGCACTGGACGTCCGCGCGCTGCAGGGCGAGGGGTACGACGACGTCAGCTTCCGGATCGGGGCCGGCGAGATCGTCGGCCTCGCGGGGGCCGCCGGCAGCGGCCGCACCGAGGTCGCCGAGACCGTCGTAGGGCTGCGGGCGGCAGCGGCGGGGGAGGTGGAGATCGCCGGGAAGCGGCCCCGGCCGGGCAGCGTGCCCGCGGCGCTCGCCGCAGGCGCCGGGTTCGTTCCCCAGGACCGCCACCACCAGGGGTTCGTTCCCGACATGTCCATCGCGGACAACGCGACGCTGTCCGTGCCGAAGCGGCTCGGTCCGAACGGGTTCCTGAGCCGCGCCCGCCGGGACCGGCTCGCCGAGGGCATGATCGAGAAGCTGGCGATCAAGACTCCCGGCCCCGACCTGCCCGTCTCCGCGCTCTCCGGGGGCAACCAGCAGAAGGTCGTCATGGCCCGCGCCCTGGCCGACGACCCCCGGCTGCTGGTCCTGATCAACCCGACCGCGGGCGTGGACGTGCGCTCCAAGGAATTCCTCCTCGGCAAGGTCGAGGAGACCGCGCAGACCGGCACCGGAGTGCTCATCGCCTCCGACGAACTCGACGACCTGCGCATGTGCGACCGGGTCCTGGTGATGTTCCAGGGCCGTGTGACCTCAGAGATCGCCCGCGGCTGGCACGACCACGACCTCGTGGCCGCGATGGAAGGAGTGGACCTCCATGCCTGAAACCGTCCTCGCGGACACCGCCGCGGCGGGCACCCCGGAGCCCGCCGCGAAGCGGACCGCGCTGCTCGGCGGCCGGATACCGCTGGCCCGGCTGCGCGACCTCGCGCTCGTCCCGGCCATCGTGGTCATCGCGATCGTCGGACAGATCGTCAACCCGGTGTTCCTGCAGGCCGACAACCTCATCAACGTCCTGCAGACCATGTCCGAGATGGCGCTGCTGGTCCTCGCCCAGACGATGATCCTGATCGTCAAGAAGATGGACCTGTCGCTCGAGTCCACCATGGGCCTGGCACCCGGCGTCGCGGCCTGGCTGGTGGTACCGGCGGGCGCGGGCCACGGACTGGGCCTCCTCCCCGGCGCCTGGGCCATCCCCGTCACGCTCGCCACCGGTCTGCTGATCGGCGTGATCAACGCCCTGCTGATCATCCGCTTCGGCCTCAACGGCTTCATCGTCACCCTCGGCATGCTGATCGTGCTGCGCGGTGTCCTCACCGGCATCTCCGGCGGCCAGACCTTCTTCCAGCTGCCGCAGTCGATGCTCTACCTCGGCAGCACCGAATGGTTCGGGATGCCCGCGTCCATCTGGGTCTGCCTGGCGCTGTTCGCCGTTGCGATCGTGGTGCTCGGCTGGACCAGCTTCGGCCGCTCCCTGTACGCCATCGGCGGCAACGTCGACGCGGCGAAGGCGGCCGGCATCCGCACCGACCGGGTGCTGTGGATCGTCATCGTCACCGGCAGCCTGCTCGCCGCCCTCGCCGGACTGCTGCTCTCCGGACGCCTGGCCTCGGTCGCCTCCGCGCAGGGCAACGGCTACATCTTCACCGTGTTCGCCGCCGCCGTCATCGGCGGGATCAGCCTCAACGGCGGCAAGGGCACCATGTTCGGGGCCTTCTGCGGCATCCTGCTGCTCTTCATGATCCAGAACGTGCTCACGCTGGCGGGCGTCCCCGCGCAGTGGATCGGTGCTCTCAACGGCCTGATCATCCTGGTCGCGCTCGCCATCTCACGCATCACCGGCGGCAAGGTCCAGGAGTGAACCGGGCGGCCCTCCCGGCCGCCCGGCACCCTCCGCCGCACCGCCATCTCGTCGCAAAGGGCCGTATCGCCCCTGCTCTCACAGGAGTTGCCGCCATGTCATCCGCCCCGTCCGCTTCGCCGGCCTCTGCCCGTATCACCGCCCTGGACGTGCTGGACGTGCGTTTCCCGACGTCCGAGCACCTGGACGGGTCGGACGCGATGAACCCCGAACCCGACTACTCCGCCGCCTATGTCGTCCTGCGCACCGACGCCTCCGACGGTCTGGAGGGCCACGCGCTGGCCTTCACCACCGGCCGCGGCAACGACGTTCAGGCCGCCGCCATCGCGGCCCTCGCCCCGCACGTGGTCGGCCTGTCCGTCGAGGAGGTCTGCGGCGACCTCGGCGCGTTCTCCCGCTCCCTCGTCCACGACCCCCAACTGCGCTGGCTGGGCCCGGAGAAGGGCGCCATCCACATGGCCACCGGCGCGGTCGTCAACGCCGCCTGGGACCTTGCCGCCAAGCGCGCCGGCAAGCCCGTATGGCGCTTCCTCGGCGAGATGTCCCCCGAGGAGCTGGTCGCGCAGGTCGACTTCCGCTGGCTGTCCGACGCCCTCACCCCCGAGGAGGCCCTGGAGATCCTGCGCCGCGCCGAGCCGGGGCGCGAACAGCGCATCGGCCTTCTCCTCGACCGGGGCTACCCCGCCTACACCACCACCCCCGGCTGGCTCGGCTACTCCGACGAGAAGCTGGCCCGCCTCGCCCGCGAGGCCGTCGCCGACGGCTTCACCCAGATCAAGCTGAAGGTCGGCGCGGACCTTCAGGACGACATAAGGCGCATGCGCGTCGCCCGTGAGACCGTCGGCGACGGTATCCGGATCGCCGTGGACGCCAACCAGCGATGGGACATCCAGCCCGCCATCGACTGGATGCGGGCCCTCGCGCCCTACGACCCCTACTGGATCGAGGAGCCCACTTCCCCGGACGACATCCTCGGCCATGCCGCGGTCCGCAATGCGGTCGCCCCCATCAAGGTCGCCACCGGTGAGCACATCGCCAACCGGGTCGTCTTCAAGCAGCTCCTGCAGGCCGGCGCGGTGGACATCGTGCAGATCGACTCCGCGCGGGTCGGCGGCGTGGGCGAGAACATCGCGATCCTGCTGCTCGCCGCCAAGTTCGGCGTGCCCGTCTGCCCGCACGCGGGCGGTGTGGGCCTGTGCGAGATGGTGCAGCACCTGTCGATGTTCGACTACGTCGCCGTCTCCGGCACCACCGAGGACCGCGTCATCGAGTACGTCGACCACCTGCACGAGCACTTCGTGGACCCGGTCCGCATCGTCGACGGCCACTACCTGGCGCCGACCCTGCCGGGGCTGAGCGCGCAGATGCACGCCGAGTCCCTCAAGGAGTACGCCTACCCCGACGGCCCCGTCTGGACCGCGCGTGTCTGACGCCCGGACCCTCGTCGACGCCCACCACCACGTGTGGGACCTGGCTCTGCGGCCACAGCCCTGGCTGGACGAGCCCGGTCACGAGCCGATCCGCCGCAACTTCAGCTCGCACTCCCTGCGCTCGGCCGCTACCCGGCCGATCGCCGGACGGCGACTGACAAGCACGGTGGTCGTCCAGTGCATCGCCTCCGTGCCCGAGACCCGTGACCTCCTCGCCCTGGCCGACAGCGACCCACTGATCGGCGCGGTGGTCGGCTGGGCGGACCTGACGTCCCCCGCGATCGGCGACCTACTCGACGATCTGCGGGCCGGGCCCGCAGGCCGGTATCTGCGCGCCGTACGGCACGTCGTGCAGGGTGAGTCGGATCCGGAGTGGCTCCAACGCCCGGACGTCGAGCGGGCGTTGCGGGCGGTCGCGGAGCGCGGGCTCGGATACGACGTGCTGGTCGGCTGCCACCAGCTCCCGCAGGCGATCCGCCTCGCGGAACGGCTGCCACAGCTGCCCCTCGTCCTGGACCATGCGGGCAAGCCCTCCATCGCGCGGCGCGAACTGCCCTACTGGGAAAGGCAGTTGCGGCTCCTGGCCCGGCATCCCCAGGTTCACTGCAAGGTGTCGGGACTGGCCACGGAGGCCGACCGCGACAAGTGGACCGTCGAGGACATCCGCCCGGTGTGGGACGTCCTGCTCTCCGCCTTCGGTCCCGACCGGCTGATGTTCGGCTCCGACTGGCCGGTCTGCGTCCTCGCCGGCGGCTGGAACCGGTGGGCCGCCACCGTCGAGGAACTCCTGGACGACTGCTCCGGCACGGAGACCCAGGCGGTGCTCGCCGGCACCGCGACCGCCTTCTACCACCTGACCCCCACCCCCACTCCGACGAAGGAGGGGACGCCGTGCTCCTGACCGAACTGCTGCACCCCGGCATCCTCGAATCCCTGGCCGGAGCCGGCCACGGCGCCCGCGTACTGCTCGCCGACGGCCACTACCCGGCGAGTACCGCCACCGGCGAACGCGCCAGAACCGTCCACCTCAACCTCGCCCCCGGCCTGCTCGACGTCACCACCGTGCTCGACGTACTGCTGCGCGCCCTGCCCCTCGAGGCGGCCCACGTGATGGTGCCGCCCGAGGGCGAACCGGAGCCGCCCGCCATCGCCGAATACCGCTCGATGCTGGCGCCCCTCCCGGTCGACACGCTCGGCCGATTCGAGTTCTACGACGCCGCCCGCTCACCCGACCTGGCACTCGCGATCGTCACGGCCGACACCCGCACCTACGCCAACCTGCTGCTGACCATCGGCGTCCGCGCTGAAGGGACCCTGACCACACGATGACACTTGCCGTCCGATACTTGTCCGCCCGCACGCTGGACACGGCCCCTGCACTCACTGCGCCGCCGGGTCCCGGTGAGGTGGAGCTCGCCCCCGCCTACGTCGGTATCTGCGGCACCGACCTGCATATCTTCCACGGTGACATGGACGCCCGGGTGGCCGCGCCCGCCGTCCTGGGCCATGAGATGTCCGGCCTGGTCACGCAGGTGGGGCCGGACGTGGAGGGCTGGGCGCCCGGTGATGCGGTGACCGTGATGCCGCTGCGCTGGGACGACACCTGCCCGGCCTGCCGCGCGGGTCATCAGCACATCTGCCAGCACCTGGACTTCATCGGCATCGACTCGCCGGGAGCGATGCAGCAGCGCTGGACCGTGCCCGCCTCCACCCTGATCCGGCTGCCCGCCGCCCTGCCCCTGGACCGGGCCGCGCTCGTCGAACCGACGGCGGTCGCGGTGCACGACGTCGGCCGGGCCGCCGTGCGCGACGGCGAGCGCGTGGTGGTGGTCGGCGGCGGCCCCGTCGGCATCCTCATCGCCCTGGTCGCACGCGCCACGGGCGCCGACGTCCGGATCGTGGAGCTGAACCCCCACCGGCGGCTGCTCGCCGAGGAGTTGGGGCTGACGGCCTGGAACCCGGCCGACGACGACGTGCCGGCGCTGGTCGGCGCGTGGACCGGGGAGGCGGGCGCGGACGTCGCCTTCGAGGTCTCCGGCGCGGCGGGCGGCGTGGACACCGCGGTCGACGTGCTCGGCGTACGCGGCCGCCTGTGCCTCGTCGCGATCCATCCCCGCCCCCGCGAGGTGAACCTGCACCGCTTCTTCTGGCGCGAACTCACCCTGATCGGGGCCCGGTTGTACGAGCGGGGCGACTTCGAGACGGCGGTTGCCCTGGTCGCGGACGGCACCGTCCCGGCCGAGCGGCTGATCAGCAAGGTCGTGCCGCTCTCCCAGGCCCCGGCCGCGTTCGAGGCGCTGGAGGGCGGCGGCGACGTGATGAAGATCCTCGTGGACTGCACCGACGACGCCCCGCTCGGGGAAGAGGGAGCCGCCGTATGAGCGTCTTCGACCTGACCGGCAAACTCGCCGTGGTCACCGGAGCCCGCCGGGGCATCGGCCGGGCCATGGCCCGCGCGCTCGCCGAGGCCGGCGCGGACGTCATCGGGGTGAGCGCATCCCTGGAGGCATCCGGCAGCGCGGTCGAGAAGGACGTCACCGCCGCGGGCCGCACCTTCGAGGCGATCCGCACCGACTTCGCCGACCCCGCCGCCGTACGGGCCCTGGGCGCCGACCTCGCAGGCCGGGAGCGGCCGGTGGACATCCTGGTCAACAACGCGGGCACGATCCGCCGCGCTCCGGCCGCCGCACACACCGACGCCGACTGGGAGCTGGTGCTCCAGGTCAACCTGAGCGCGCAGTTCGCGCTGACCCGTGCGGTCGGCGCGGCGATGGTCGCCCGCGGCCAGGGGAAGATCATCTTCACCGCGTCGCTGCTCAGTTTCCAGGGCGGCATCACCGTGCCCGGCTACACCGCCGCCAAGCACGGCATCGCGGGTCTGACCAAGGCGCTGGCCAACGAGTGGGCCCCGCACGGCGTCAACGTCAACGCCCTCGCGCCGGGCTACATCGCCACCGACAACACCCAGGCGCTGCAGGACGACCCGGTGCGCAGCAAGGCGATCCTGGACCGCATCCCGGCCGCACGCTGGGGCAACGCCGACGACCTCGCGGGCGCCACCGTCTTCCTGGCCTCCGACGCGGCCGCCTACGTCCACGGCACCGTCCTGCCCGTCGACGGCGGATGGCTCGGCCGATGACCACCGACCTGCCCTCGGTACTGGCCGGAGCCCGTCTCCTGCCGGTGCTGACCGTGCCGTCCGCCGCGAGTGCCGGGCCGCTGGCCGAGGCGCTCGCGGCGGGCGGCGCCCGGTGCGCCGAGGTCACCTTCCGCACCCCGGACGCCGAGCAGGTGCTCAAGACCATGGCCGCCCACGGTGGCCTCACTGTCGGCGCCGGCACGGTCCTCACGGCCGAACAGGCGGAGCGGGCCGTGGCCGCCGGGGCCCGCTTCGTCGTCTCGCCCGGCTTCGACGAGGAGGTCGTCGCCACGTGCCGCGAACTCGGGGTGCCCGTGGTGCCCGGCATCGCCACCGCCACCGAGTTGATGCGCGCCCTGAAGGCGGGCCTCGACACCGTCAAGCTCTTCCCCGCTGAGTCGCTCGGCGGCCTGCGGACGCTGCGCGCGCTGGCGGCCCCCTTTCCCGGGATGCGCTTCGTGCCGACGGGCGGGATCGACGCGTACCGCATGGCCGCCTACCTGGCCGACCCGGCGGTGCTTGCGGTCGGCGGCAGCTGGATGGCCGCCGCCGACCATCTTCGGCGGGGCGACTACGAGGAGATCCGCAGGCTGACCGCCGATGCGGTCGAAAGGAGCAGGACGTGACCGACGTGGTGGCCCTCGGTGAGGTGATGCTGCGCTTCGACCCGGGCGAGGGACGTATCCGCACCGCCCGCACCTTCCAGGTATGGGAAGGCGGCGGCGAGTACAACGTCGTCCGCGGACTGCGCCGCTGCTTCGGCCTGCGCACCGCCGTCGTGACAGCGCTCGCCGACAACGCCGTGGGCCGCCTCGTCGAGGACCTGATCCTGCAGGGCGGTGTCGACACCTCACTGATCCGCTGGGTGCCCGACGACGGCATCGGCCGCAGTGCCCGCAACGGGTTGAACTTCGTCGAGCGCGGCTACGGCATCCGCGGCGCGCTCGGCGTCAGCGACCGCGCCCACACCGCCGTCTCCCGACTGGACAAAGGTGACGTGGACTGGGATTCGGTGTTCTCGGGCGGGGTGCGCTGGTTCCACACGGGCGGCATCTTCGCGGGCCTGTCCGACACCACGGTCGACGTCGCCGACGAGGCGATGGCGGCCGCGCGCCGCCACGGCGTCACCGTCTCCTACGACCCCAACCACCGCCCCAGCCTCTGGGCAGGCCGCGGCGGCGCCGAACGGGCCCGCGAGGTCGACCTGCGGCTCGCCCGGCAGGCCGACGTCGTGGTCGGCGCCCTCGGTCTGGCCGGGACCCACCCGGGACAGAAGCGCGTCGGCGCCGACGAGGTCGCGGACGCGCTCGCCGAAGTGGCCGGCCTGCTGCCCGAGACGAAAGTACTGGCGACGACCCTGCGCGAGGTGCCCTCGGCCGGCGTAAACGACTGGTCCTCGGCCGCCTGGTCCGCCGAAACGGGCTTCGTCACCGGCCCGCGGATGCCCGGCCTGCACGTCCTGGACCGCATCGGCTCCGGCGACGCCTTCGCCGCCGGGCTGATCCACGGACTGCTCACCGGCGCAGGCCTGGAGCGCGCCCTGGCCTACGGCACCGCGCACGGCGCACTCGTCATGACCACCCCCGGAGACGTCTCCATGGCCACCCTCGCCGAGGTCGAGGCGCTCGTTGCGGGCGCATCGGCCCACGTCAGACGCTGACCGGCGCCCCCACCCGTCACTCCAGGAGCACGTCTTGCACCAGCGGATGATCCAGCACACGTCCGTCGCGCTCACCGACCTCGGCTTCGGGGCCTCCGTGATCGGCAACCTGTACCGCGTCACCTCGGTGGACGAGGCGACGGCCGCCGTCGACGCGGCCTGGCAGGCAGGCATACGGTACTTCGACACCGCTCCGCACTACGGCCTCGGCCTGTCCGAGCGCCGCCTGGGCGCGGCCCTGCGCGGCCGCCCGCGCGAGGAGTACGTCGTCTCCTCCAAGGTGGGTCGCCTCCTGGTCCCCAACGAACGGCCGCGGGGCGTCGACGACGAGGGTTTCGTCGTACGGGACGACCTGCGCCGGCAGTGGGACTTCAGCCGTGACGGCGTTCTCCGCTCCATCGAGGAAACGCTTCAGCGCACCGGCCTGGACCGCCTCGACATCGTCTACCTCCACGACCCCGACGACCACTGGCGGCAGGCCGCCGACGAGGCCATGCCCACCCTGGCGGAACTGCGCGACCAGGGCGTGATCGGCGCCATCGGCGCCGGCATGAACCAGTCCGCCCTGCTTGCCCGCTTCCTGCGCGAGACCGCCGCCGACGTGGTCATGCTCGCCGGCCGCTACACACTCCTCGACCAGTCGGCGCTGGACGACGTCCTGCCCGCCGCACAGGAGCACGGCAAGAGCGTCGTCGCGGTCGGTGTCTTCAACTCCGGCCTGCTCTCCCAGGACCGGCCCGCCGAGGGCATGAAGTACGACTACCAGGACGCCCCACCCGCTCTGATCGCCCGTGCCCTGGCGATCGCCGACGTCTGCGAGGCGCACGGGACCACCCTGCCCGCGGCCGCGATCGCCTTCCCGCACACGCACCCCAGTATCATCAACGTCACCCTCGGCATGCGGACTGCGGAACAGGTCGGACGAAACGTGCAACTCCATGATCAGCGCGTCCCGGACGCCCTCTGGGACGATCTCCGCACTCAGGGGCTGATCAGGTCGGACGTGCTCGCGTGGCACGATGGCGGGAGGGATGCGCGATGTCTCTGACGGACAAGGCCATCGAGCAGATCCGGGAACTGATCCGCACGGGCGCGCTGCCGCCGGGCTCGAAGCTCCCACCGGAGCCGGACCTTGCCGCCCAGCTGGGGCTGTCCCGCAACCTGGCCCGCGAAGCGGTCAAGGCACTGGCCGTCGCCCGCGTCCTGGAGGTCCGGCGCGGTGACGGTACGTATGTGACCAGCCTGCAGCCGAGCCTGCTCCTGGAGGGGCTCGGCGGCGCGGTGGAACTGCTGCAGGGCGACTCGGTCGCGCTCCAGGACCTCATGGAGGTACGGCGGCTCCTCGAACCGCTCGCCACGGCCCTTGCCGCCACCCGGATCTCCGACGACCAACTGGCCGAGGTCAAGCGCCACTTGGACGCGATGCGTGAGGCCCGCGACGACGTCGAGCAGCTCAACATCCATGACGCAGCCTTCCATCGCGCCGTCGTCTCGGCCACGGGCAACGAGACGCTCCTCACCCTCCTGGAAGGGATCTCCGGACGCACCCTGCGCGCCCGCATCTGGCGCGGTCTGGTCGACGACAAGGCCGCGGGTCGCACCCTCGCCGAGCACGAGGCGATCTTCAACGCCCTGTCCACCCGCGACGCCGCCCTGAGCCAGGCCGCCGCACTGCTGCACGTGAGCAACACCGAGCAGTGGCTGCGGGAACATCTGCGCTCGGGCGAACCTCTTCGGAAGATCCCGTAGATCGTCTCGACTTGTGACACTTTCTTCATCGCCGACTTCAGCGTGCACCAGACCCCGAGAAAATTAGTCGCCTTATCAAGGAGCACTCTCAAGGGTTAGTACGGCTCTTCTTGCTTCAATTGATGGCGTACTTGGGTCACCCGAAGCCGTTCAGTGAGGTAATAGAAGGTTTTTCCGGATTACGCCTCCAGGGGTCCGGTCTGTGAATCCAGGATGAGTACGACTTATACTCCTCTGAGGTATGATGCCGTTGGCTTCGCAGCGATCAGTCGCTGTCTCGGCAGTCACCCTGGAGGCGGAACCGATGAACGACACGCCCGCGACCGAAGCGGCCTTGCCGGAGCAGGCCGCTCCTGCCGCGCCACCGGCGGCGAACGGTGCGGGCGAACAGCGTGACTACCGCCCCGGGTACGAGATCGTGGCGGAGCGGATCCTCGAGTTCATCGCCGAAGCGCGTCTGGAGGCGGGCGACCGGCTCCCCACCGAGAACGACCTGGCCCAGACACTGAACACCAGCAGGGCGGTGGTGCGGGAGGCAGTGAAGATCCTTTCCGCGCTGGGCCGGGTGCGGGCACACAAGGGGCGCGGGCTGTTCGTCGCGGACGACGAGGGGATGCTCATCACCAGCCGGTGGGGAGGGTTCTTCCGTCCCGTCGACCTCGACCACGTCCTCATGCTGTTCGAGTTCCGCAGGGTACAGGAGATGTCCGCGAGCAGTCTGGCGGCCACTCGTGCCACGCCGGCCGAACTGCGCACCATCGAGGTGGCCATGCAGCAGTGCCGCCACGGGTTCGAGCACGGTCAGGTGGACGTCTTCAACCAGGGGGACGACGACTTCCACGAGGCCGTCGCGGCCGCGTCGCACAACACGTTCCTGGTCAGTGCCGTGCGTGACGCGCGGCGTCTGCAGCGGCAGTCCAGCGCCATCGGTATCCACGACACCTTCGGCACGGGTACCAGGCTCGCGGTCGAGGAGCACGAGGCGATCTACCGGGCCATTCGCGACGGCCGTCCCGACGAGGCGGCCGAGGCGACGGCGGTCCACCTGGACAGAACGCTGGAGGACTACCGGCGGGAGATCCAGCGGCGCCTGTTCGGGTAACCGGCCCGGACCGGGACAAGTGCCCTCCGGAGCCACGAGGTCTGCTCGCCCATGCCCGCCAGGTCACGCAGGCGGCGAAGCTGCTCCCGCCATCATGATCGGAGAGAGGGCCGTCTCGTTCATCCAGACCTGACGACGGCGCGAACCGCCGGCCCCCTCCGAAGCCGGGCGCCGTGGAGCTTATGCGGAGCCGGTTGCCGTCGTATGCACCGCACCGCTTACTCTTACAACTTGTAGTAACTGCCGAGAGCGCTAGCGGGTCCCAGGCCAGGCCCTTCACGCGTCATGGCGGGGCCGGTCGGCTTCGCAGTGGCGAGCGGGCCTGTGCCTGGCTGAGGAGTGGCGAGGATGAGTGAACACCGGCGTCGACCGTCGGGGAGGACCGGGCCGTCCGGCTCGGACGGTACACCGTACGGCGGCCGTGCCGAGGCGCGCAGGGCTGCCCGGGCCGGGGACGGGCGGGGCCGCCGCGCGGCCGACGCCCGTCCTGCAGATGTCGGGCGCTCCGGCCGGGCGGCCGCGCGGCGCACGAATGCGGCAGGTACCGGCCGGCGCCTCATCGACTACCCACGTGCGGGCAAGCGCGGCGTGCGGCGGTGGCTGCCCTCGTGGAAGCAGGTGCTCGGCACCTTCCTGCTCTTCTCCGGGGGCTTGCTGGGCCTGTTCTCGTACGCCTACGCGACGACGACGATTCCGAGCGCGAATCCCAGCACCCAGCAGCAGAGCAACACCTACTACTGGTCCGACGGCTCGGTGATGGCCACGCAAGGCTCGACCAACCGGCAGAACGTCGACCTGGCCCAGGTCCCCCTGGCGGTGCAGTGGGACTTCCTGGCCGCGGAGAACGCCACCTTCTACACCGACCCCGGCATCGACACGCAGGGCATGCTGCGCGCCGTCTACCACATGGCCACGGGCGGCGAGGTGCAGTCGGGGTCCACCATCACCCAGCAGTTCGTGAAGAACACCTACCTCGACCAGAGCCAGTCGCTCACCCGCAAGCTGAGGGAGATCATGATCTCCCTCAAGATCGGCAACCAGCTGTCGAAGCAGCAGATCCTGCAGGGCTATCTCAACAGCTGCTACTACGGGCGGGGCGCTTACGGCATCGAGGCCGCGGCCAACACCTACTATCACGTCCACGCCTCCCAACTGACCGTCAGCCAGGGCGCGTTCCTCACGGCCACGGTCAACGAGCCGAGCGTGATGATGCTGGCCGACACGGACCCGCAGGCCAAGGCCCAGGCCACGGCGCGCTGGACGTACGTCCTGCAGCGCATGGCCAAGATCCACAAGATCACCGATGCGCAGGAACAGCAGTACCTCGCAGCCGGATTCCCCACGCCCAAGCCCTACACGCCGTCGGCCGGGATGTCCGGGCAGACCGGCTACCTGGTGCAGACGGCACAGAAGTACGTCGAGGCCCATACGTCCCTCACCGACCAGCAGCTCGGCCGCGGCGGCTACCAGATCTACACCACCTTCGACAAGAAGAAGGTGAAGGCGCTGTCGGCGTCGGTGGCGGCGATGCAGAAGAAGCACCTCGACCCGAAGCACCGCTCGGCCGACAAGGACGTCCAGGTCGGTGCGGCGTCCGTCGACCCGTCGAGCGGTGCGGTCGTGGCACTGTATGGCGGAGCGGGCTGGAACAAGGGCCACTGGACCGACAACGCCGACGCCAAGGGGGTGCCGGTCGGCTCCACCTTCAAGCCCTTCGACCTGGCCGCCGCCCTCGACCACGGCTCCGTACTCTCCCCGGGCCACGCGCCTTCACCGATCACCCCGGACTCCAAGTTCAACGGCGACGACGGCATCACCATCAAGAACCAGCAGGGCCAGGAAATGCCGAACTCGGCCGACCCCACGGGGCTGCTGCACCAGCGCAACGACGTTCCCACGAAGTGGGGCTACATCACCCTGCGCAAGGCCATGGAGCAGTCGGTCAACACCCCGTACGTCCAGCTCGGCGAGTACGTCGGCTACAACAACGTGGAGAACGAAGCCCTCAAGGCAGGCCTGCTGCGCACGAGCCTGCAGTACGACACCCCCGGCTTCTACATCGGCACCTCCACCCCCTCGGCGATCCGCATGGCCGGCGCGTACGCCACCTTCGACGACGGCGGCGTCCAGCACGAGCCGTACTCGGTGACCAAGGTCATCGCCGACGGCCGGCAGCTGCCCGGCTTCGAGGCGCCCAAGGGGACGACGGCCATGCCCGCCTCGACCGCCGACACCGTCACCGACGTCCTGCAGGACGTGGTCAAACACGGCACGGGCACCAACGCCCTGGCCCTGGGCCGCCCGGTGGCCGGCAAGACCGGCACCACCGACGACTACAAGTCCGCCTGGTTCATCGGGTACACCCCGCAACTGGTCACGTCGGTCAGCATGTTCAAGGAGGATCCGAAGAACGCCGGTCTGCAGTCGATGCAGGGCGTCGGCGGCTACTCCAAGGTCTTCGGCGCCGACATGCCCACCGAGATCTGGACCGGCTACATGACCGCCGCCCTGAACGGGCAGTCCGTCCAACAGTTCCCACCCGCACCCCAACTCGGCCAGGGCAGCGACGAATACGGCGCCCCCTCGCCGAAACCCTCCGCCACCGCGAGCACACCGTCGCCCAGCCCGTCCACGCCGGGTCCCTCCACCGGAACATGCCACGGGCGGAAGAAGGACTGCCCCAGCCCGACCCCGACCCCGACCACCACCGCCGGCGGCGGCTCGACCGGAGGTGCGGGCGACGGCGGCCTGATCGGCGGCACCACCGGCGGCGGCACCTCACCCACACCGACACCCACAACAAGCCCCACTGGCCACGGCCGCCATCCGTAGCGCAGTACCTGGTGATCGGCGATGCGGGCAGTCCGGCGCCGGGCCTGTCGCTGTTCAGTCCCCGGCCCGAATCAGCCCGCTCTCGTAGGCGAAGATCACTGCGTGGACACGGTCGCGGAGGCCGAGTTTGGTCAGGATGCGGCCGAGGTGGGTCTTGACGGTCGTCTCCCCGACGAAGAGGCGCTCGGCGATCTCGCCGTTGGCCAGCCCCCGGGCCACCAGGGCGAGGACTTCCTGTTCCCGGTCGGTGAGTGCGGCCAGGCGGCTGCGCTGGGCGGGCCCGGGCGTGGGGGACTGCAGGACGAAGCGCTGGACCAGGCGCCGGGTGAGTGAGGGCGCCACCATGACCTCGCCCCGCAGCACCGCGCGGACGGTCACGAGGATCTCCTCGGCGGGGGCGTCCTTGACGAGGAAGCCGTTCGCGCCGGCTCGCAGGGCCGCGTAGGCGTACTCGTCCAGGTCGAAGGTGGTGACGACGAGGATCCGGGGTGCACGGGGCTGAGCGCAGAGGTGTTCGGTTGCGGCGAGCCCGTCCAGGCCGGGCATGCGTACGTCCATCAGGACGAGGTCCGGCTCCAGGGCGGCCACACCCGTGATCGCCGCATCGCCGTCGGCGGCCTCGCCCACCACGGTGAGGTCGGGCTGGCTGTCGATGACCATGCGCAGTCCCATCCGGATCAGTTCCTGGTCGTCGCAGATCAGCACCCGCGACGACGACGGGGTGGGGGCCGGGCCGGTCATGGGGCCGTCGTGGTGGGCTCGGGCTCGGTGGGGCGCAGGGAGGCGGTGACCCGGTAGCCCCCGCCGGGTGTGGGTCCGGCGTCGACGCTCCCGCCGTACAGGGCGGTGCGTTCGCGCATGCCGGTGAGTCCGTGACCGGAGGACAGCAGCCGGACGGGGAGCTCCGGGGCGGTTCCCGCTCCGGCCGAGTTCTCCACCCGGACGCGGACCAGCCGTCCGGGCCCCGCGGAACCGGTGTCGACCCGTACGTGGATCGTGGCGTTCGGCGGCGCGTGTTTCACGACGTTGGTGAGCGCCTCCTGCACGATGCGGTAGGTCTGCACGGTGAGATCCGCCGGCAGTCCGCCCGGCTCTCCGCGAAAGTCCAGCCGGGCGCGCGTGCCGTTCGTGTTGAGGCGCCCGACCAGCCGCCGCAGACCGGCCGGGAGGGGCTGGTCGGCTCCACCGTCGCCGGGTCCGGGTCCGGGTCCGGGTCCGGGGTTGTCGGACGAGGCGTGCGCGTCGGGGGTGCGCAGCACCTCCAGCAGCCGGCGCAGTTCGTCCAGGGCGTCGCGGCCGGTCGCGCTGATGATGCCGAGGGTGCGGTCGACGACCGTGGGGTCGGCGTGCCGCATCAGCCTGCCGCCCTCGGCGTTCAGCACCATCACGCTCACGCTGTGTGCGAGGACGTCGTGGATCTCGCGGGCGATGCGGGCCCGCTCCTCGGCGACGGCCACCCGGGCCAGGGCCAGGCGTTCCGACTCGGCGAGCGCGGCCCGCCGCTCGAACTCGGCGACATAGGCGCGCCGGGCACGGACGTACTCACCGAACACCCAGGCGCCGGCCAGCAGGAGCCCCACGGCGAGCGGGGTGAGCCAGGCGCCGCGCGCGCCCGGGCCCCCGTAGTCCCGCTGCCAGGCGGGAATCCACAGCACGACGCAGCCGGCGGCACAGATCACCGACGCCGCGGCGGCCCGGCGCAGGCCACGCACCGTGAGGGTGGCCAGAACCGCGGCCAGGGCGACGGCGCCGCGTCCCGGTTCCTGTCCCCACACCTGTCCGAGGTACTGGGCCCAGAACGCCGCCGTCACCAGGGCCGCGACGAGCACCGGCCGCCTGCGGCGCCACAGCAGGGGCAGCACCAGGGCGGCGTACACCCCCGTCTGCACCCAGACGGGCCGCCAGCCCGGCTGGGGGCGGATCACCGGGGGCACGGCAACCAGCACGACCAGCAGGACGTCCGTCAGCCACGGATGTACGCGCCGCAGGCGGGGCAGGGTCTCGATCAGCCGTTGCACCGCTTCACGCTACGGCCGGGGCCGGCTCCCCGGCATCGTCCTGGCGGGCGTAACGGGGTCCTCCCGCAGTCGTACGGGCACCGGCCGGGGATACGACGTGCGGCCACCCGGGGCGTTTCCACCATGGCCGTCATGTCGATCACCACCGAATTCCTCAGACGGCCCCTCATGACCGGTGCCGTGGCGGCCAGTTCGCGACGACTGGCGTACGCGATGACCGAGGGCATCGCCCTGGAGCAGGCCCGGACCGTCGCCGAACTCGGCCCGGGGACCGGGGTGTTCACCGACGCGATCCTCGCCCGGCTCGCCCCCGACGCACGGCTCGTCGCCGTCGAGCTCAACCCGGTGCTCGCCGCCCGGCTGTCGGCCACCCGGCGCGACACCCGGCTGACCGTGGTGCAGGGTTCGGCGGCCGAGCTGGCCGTCGTGGTCGGCGAACCGGTCGACGCGGTGGTCTCCGGGCTGCCTTGGACGGTCATGCCGCAGAACCAGCGCGGGTACATCCTGGATGCCGTGACCGAAGTCCTCGCGCCCGGTGGCCGGTTCACCACCTTCGCCTACCTGCACGCGGCCTGGACGCCGCCCGCCCGTCACTTCACCGCCGAACTGGCCTGCCGTTTCGACCGGTTGGAATGCTCCAAGACGGTATGGGCGAACCTGCCGCCCGCTTTCGTGCACAGGGCCACCCGGAGGCCATGACTCTGAGGCCGGGTAACGCATTGATCGCGGAGGGCGGCTCCCGCGTCGGTTGCCTGGAGCACAACGACTTCTCCAGGGGTGGACACGTCTGCCCTCGCTCCTGACCTGCGACAAAGAGTGGAAACACCGAGGGCCAGGTTGATTCGGTCCGCACCTGGTCCGGATCTTGATGAGTGGTACGTGGTGCCACCTCATCGAGGCGGCGGCCCATCGGGGCCCACACCTCGGCAGGGCCTGGTCGGCGCCACTCGGTTCCCAGTGCGGCACACACCGACTCCACCCGGGCATCGGCCGCCTGCTGAAGCGACCACAAAGCCCCTGCCGAGGGAGACCCCGTTGTAGTAGCGGGCCGGTGACTGAAGGCTTTGGGAGCCGCACGGGGAGTGAGCCGGGGCGGCAGCGGGCGCGGCTGGAGTGATGAGGGTCACTATCGGCAGCTTTGTGACAAAGGCTGCAAATGTCAGTGAATCCTTTGCTTCGGTCAGGCATTCGGTCATCGTCGTGGGGGTCCGTCCGTGTCATCCCGAGATGGCCAGCCATGCCAGGAGCAAACACAGAATGCAGAACTCCAGTTCCGTCCGTCTGCTGCGCCGTGCGGCCCTCGGCTGCGCGGTGGCCGTCTCGTTCGCCCTGGCCGGTGCCGGTACGAGCGCAAGCGCCGCAACCGGCGCCGGCGCGCAGGCCGTCCCTGTCGGCGCCCCGAACGCTTCGATCGCACACAGTGCGGCGACGTACGGCCGGACCGTGGCACTCACCTTCGACGACGGCCCGGGGCCGTTCACCGGTCAGGTCCTGGATCTGCTCGCCCAGTACCACGTACAGGCGACGTTCTGCCAGATAGGCAACCAGGCCGCCGTGAACCCCGCCCTGGTCAAGCGCATCCTCGCCGACGGCCACCGACTGTGCGACCACACCGTGGACCACCCCCAGCCGATGCGTACCCTCCCGCACGCCACGCAGGTCCACGAGATCACCGCGGCCAAGGAAATGATCAGCAAGGCCGGCGGGCCGGGCACCCGGATCAGGTGGTTCCGTGCCCCCGGCGGCGACTTCAGCCCCGAAAACCGCCGGATAGCCGTGCAGGACGGTCTCCGCCCGCTGGGCTGGACCGTCGACCCCCGTGACTGGTCGCGCCCCGGTGTCGCCTCGATCGTCGCCACCGTGAAACGGGAACTGCGCCCCGGCGGCATCGTCCTCATGCACGACGGCGGCGGCAATCGCAGCCAGACCGTGGCGGCCCTGCGCGAACTGCTCCCCTGGATGACCCGGCAGGGCTACAGGTTCAGCCTTCCCGCAAGCTGACGCAGCCGCCTCATTGAGGGAATCGCCGGCGGAACGGGTTCCGGGGCTGGTGGCCACGAGAGTCAAGTCTGGAGGGTTGCCGGTAGCCGGAGCACGCCAGAGGGCGGCCGGCTGTGTTGCCGGAGAGTTGTGCGGGTCCGCCGATTCTTACGTCGTGGGCTTGGTCAGCAGCAGTTCGGTGTTGTGGTCGGCTGCGGTGCCAATGCGGGTGGCGGGGGTGGCGTAGGGGTCGTTGTAGGCGAGTTCGCGATACAGGGCGGCCAGGCCGGGGTCGGAGGTGTCGGAGAAGTCGGTCCGGTACGGGGCGGCGGATTCGACGAGCGTGGTGAACAGCGAGAGGGTGCCGTCCTGGTTGTCGGCGATTTCGATGATCCTGGCGTGGTGGGGATAGTCCACGTGGGAGGCGGTGTTGATCTCCCAGAAGGCGCGCTCGGGGACGGTGTGTCCGTGCGGGATGATCTGATTGGTGTGGGTGTGCCCGTTGACCCAGGCCACGACGTTCGGGAAGCGCTGGAGCAGGGTGACGAGTTCGGCGCCGCTGTGGCGGCCCTCGAACGGCTGGTACGGGTCGGGCAGCAGGTTGCCCATCGTGCCGCTGGTGTGGTGACTGAAGAGGACGATCACTCGGCTGTCGGTGTTGCCGCGCACCACGTTGTCGTCGGTGTCGTACCAGCGACCGCTGTGCGCCTTGAGGACCGACTCCAGCCAGTTCAGCTGCCCGGTGCCCAGTGAACCGTCCGCGAAACCGGCGCGGTTGGTGGTGTCGAGGCTGATGCCGAGGACGCCGTCGGCGAGGTCGAAGGTGTAGTAGAGGTGCCCGCTGCTGACCGAGTCCTGGGTGAACCCGTGGCCGACGGGGCCCGGACCGGTGTACGCGGGACTGAGGTGGGCCTGGGCGAACTCGGCGGGAGTGAACGGGTGGCGCCGCTCGTCGGGCGTGACTGTGCGGATCGCGCCGCCGCCGGCCAGCAGCTTGCTCAGCAGGAGCACGGCGGCGGCCGGGTCGTGCAGTACGGCGTCCGCCAGCTGCGCTGCGGTGGCGTCGTCGCAGCCCTCCAGCTTGCGTGAGCCGGTGTAGAGGTCGTTCAGCAGGCCGAGGTCGGGCAGGCTGCCCTCGATGCTGTCGTCGTGGTTGCCGACCGTCGTGTACCACGGGACGCTCAGGCCGGGCGCGTCGAACGGACGGATGGCGCCGCGCAGGAATCCGGGGATCTGCGGCAGGCCCTTGGCCTTGTAGGTGTCCTGGAGGGAGGACTCGGGGTTCCAGTACTGGGCGCTTCCGGAGTTCTGCACACCTTCGTAGCGAGCGAGGTCACCGCTGTTCGGGGTGATCCGGCCGCCGCTCATGACGGTCAGGTACCAGTCGAGTTCGATCCGCTCGTGGTTGTCGGTGTTGTCGCCGGTGGCCATGACGAAGCTGAACGGCAGCCCGGTGTAGGGGCCTTGGCGCACCTGGTTGACTCGGTCGACGAGCGCCGAGGCGCCCCGCACGGTCAGCGTCTCCTGCGGCCGGTGCGCGCTGTCGTTGAACCGCGCCAGGTACTCGAACCGCACCGGTGACTCGGTGTCCGTCAGATGCAGGTCGGTGAACTGTACGAAGGAGGCGAGCCCGGTGCGCCGGTCGTCCCGCCCGGACGCGGCACCGGCCAGTTCAGCACGCACCATCAGCGGCCAGCCGGGGCCAGCCACCAGCCGCTTGTACGCCCCGTCGCCGACCGGCGTCGCCACCTGCTCCAGAGTGGTCCCGCCGATCCGCACCGCACGCGCCGCCGTGGCCGCCAGGGCCCGGTCCTGCGCCAGCGCGCGGCCCGTTGTCAGCACCGGCCACAGTGCGGCGCCCGCAGCTGCTGCGGACGCTCCCGACACGAATCGGCGACGGCTCATCCCGCTCATGAATCCCCCTGTCCATGGCGGCACTTGAGTGTCACCCGAGGGCCGGGCGAGTCCGCCGGCGCAACCTTACTGGTGGGTAGGGAGGTGTCCAGGGCGCAGAGGGAAACTTGGGGGAAACAGGGGGAACGAGTGGCATCGGTGATGGCGAACTCGGCCGAAGGTCCTCTTCTGGCGTCATTGCCTGGCGCGGACGACAACCGCGTCGTCCCGGTCGGCGCGCCAACTGGGCCGAGGTAGGCATGGCAGCCGGCGTCCGAGCCGGGTCGTAAGGGCGAAGGCCACGGTCGTAGGGGTGAGGACAGGGAGCAGCGCGTGGCAGACTCGAAGGACCACAGCCTTTACACCGCCGTAGAAGTTCAGCGCGTCGGGGAGAGGTGAACGGTGAGAGGCAAGAGACACGACGAGGGAACGGCACACCCCATGGACGGCGACGCATACGGGCGAGGTCCCAAGCTGCCCAACGGCGCGCGGGAGGCCGAGATCCTGACGCTGCTGCAGCGGGCCGACCCGGCGCTGACCCCGGGCGAGGTCACCGAACGCCTCGGCGGTGAACTGACGTACAGCAGCGTGGTGACGATCCTGACCCGCATGCACGGCAAGGGCCTGCTCACCCGAGCCCCGCGCGGACGGGCCTACGCCTACGCCCCCGTCACCGATGACGCGGGCTTCGCCGCCCGTCGGATGCGTACCGTCCTGGAGGAGCGGCCCGACCGCGAGGCCGTCCTCGCCCGCTTCGCCGACGGCCTGTCCGACGTGGACGCCGAGCTGCTGCGCCGGCTGCTCGGCTCCGAAGCCGACGCCGCCCGCTGAGCCGTCGGCCTCCGCAACCTTCGAAAAGGCCCTGGATGCGCATCCTCGTCTACCTCCCGCTGCTGTTGCCGCTGCTCGCCCCGCTGGGCGCCCAGCAGCTGGCGGAGCGCTGCGAGCCGCGCCTGGCGACCTGGCTGCTCACCGCCTCCGCGCTGGTCCTGGCCGTGGCGAGTACCGTCTCGCTGGGGGTGCTGGCCGCCACCGGGCTGATCCGCATGCCGCTGTTCGCCGGGCTCGGCCACTGGTCGGTGAGTTCCGCGCGGCGCGACGACCCCACCGAACTTTCCGTCGCTCTGCTCGCCGGGCTGCTCCTCGGCGGCGCACTGGTCATGGTCGTACGCATGTTCTGGCGCCGTATCCGGTCCCTGGCCGCCGCCGCGCTGGACGCAGCCTGCATGCCGGCGCGCGAGGGGCTGGTGGTCGTCGACGATCCGGCTCCCGACGCGTTCGCGCTGCCGGGGCTGCCCGGCCGGGTCGTGGTCTCCAGCGGGATGCTGCACACGCTGGACGAGTCCGAGCACGGCATCCTGCTCGCCCACGAGCGCGCCCACCTGGCCGCGCACCACTACGCGTTCGTCGCGCTCGCCCAACTCGGTGCAGCTGCCAACCCGTTGCTGCGCCCGCTTGCCGCGGCCGTCACCTACACGACGGAGCGCTGGGCCGACGAGAACGCGGCGGCGGTCACCGGCGACCGCGCGCGCGTTGCCCGCGCGGTGGGCAAGGCCGCCCTCGCTGCCCGGGATGCCGCCGTCCGTTCCCGGCTGCCGGGTGCCGCCCTGGGCATCTTCGGCCGCCGTCGCGGTCCGCTCGCCGCCGCCGGCCCCGTGCCCCGTCGGGTGGCCGCCCTGCTCGCGCCGCCGCCCGGCCGCCGGCCCGTGCTCGCCTGCGCCACGGCCGTGGTCCTGTTCGTCGCGGCCTGGTCCAGCGCCGAGGCCGCCCACGACCTCCACGAGCTGCTGGAGACGATCGGCGCCTGATGAGCGCCGCCGCGTCATCGGGAGCCCTCGCCCACCCGTGATCTTTTACGCGCGTGTAGATGTTAAGGTGTCGTTCACCTTTCCGCATCTTGGTGTTCCCGCGGTATCCGCCTGCCCGAAAGACCCCGCCTGATGATTTCTCGCGCCGCGGCCCAACTGGCCTTCGACGGCTCCCGTATAGACGGTTCGCTCTTCACCTCGGTCACCGACTTCGCCCGCGACACCCCCTGGCTCAACGCCCCCATCGCGCTGACGACCAATCTGGGCCTGGGTGTCTTCGCCGTCCTGATGGTGCTGGGCTGGTGGCGGGCCCGCGGCCGCGACGACGCCGCCATGGCCACGGCCCTGGCCGCCCCGGTGAGCGTGGTGGCCGCCTTCGCCGTCACCGAGGTCATCAAGAAGCTGGTCGCCGAGCCGCGCCCCTGTCGCGCGCTCCCGCACGACTTCTACGTCAACAGCTGCCCGGCCCCCACCGACTACGCGTTCCCCAGCGGTCACACGACCACGGCCGCCGCCACGGCCGCGGCCCTCTTCCTCCTCGACCGCAGGCTCGCCGCCATCGCCGCCGTCTGCACGCTCCTTGAGGGCTTCACCCGTGTCTACGTCGGTGACCACTACCCGCACGATGTCCTCGGTGCCATCGTCATCGCCGCGCCCGCGGCGCTCCTCGCGAGCCTGGTCCTGCGTGCCCTGATCCGCCCGCTGGTGTCCCGCCTGCGTACCGGCGGGGCTCTCCAGCCCCTGCTGACCGCCCCTGCCGCCCACTGAACGAGGTGCGCGCCGGTTGCCATGACGGCTGTCGGCGCGCAGGTGAACAGTACGGGCTGACGGGGTGAACAGGCCTGGTGGCTTGGTCTGGGTTTTACGCGCGTGTAGTAGCTTCCGGTGTGGCCGGGACCGCCGCGCGCGTCGTCCGGAGCCCCATCCGCCCGTGCGTGTTGAGTCGAAGGCCAGCCATGTCCGTCCTGACCTACCCCGAAGCCATAGGCGTCGGCCTGCTGCAAGGCGTCACCGAGCTGTTCCCGGTCTCCAGCCTCGGACACAGCATCCTGATACCCGCCCTCCTGGGCGGACACTGGAAACACGACCTGGACGTGTCCGCCGACGGGTCCCTGTACCTCAACGAGCTGGTCGGCCTCCACCTGGCCACGGCGCTCGCGCTGGTCGTCTTCTTCTGGCGGGACTGGGTCCGGGTGACCCGAGGGCTGGCCACCTCAATCACGCAGCGGCGTATCCAGACCGTGGACCAGCGGCTCGCCTGGCTGCTCATCATGGCCACGATCCCGGTGGGCGTGGCCGGCATCGCGCTCGACAAGGTGTTCCGTACGACGCTCGGGAAGCCGGTTCCGACTGCGATCTTCCTGGCACTCAACGGCATTGTGCTCTTTGTCACCGAGCGGCTGCGGAGCGGCGGAACGGGCCGCAGGCGGGCCGGAGCCTCCCCCGCGCCGGGGGAGGAGGACCTGAGCCCGGACGAACTCTCGGACCTGCGGATCACGCGGATGACCATGCGCCAGGCCGTGGTGATCGGCGCGGCCCAGATCCTCGCCCTGTGCCCGGGGATCAGCCGTTCCGGTTCGACCATCAGCGCGGGCATCTTCAAGGGTCTGAACCACGAGGACTCCGCGCGTTTCGCGTTCCTGCTCGCCACGCCTGTGATCGGCGGAGCGGCCCTGCTCAAGCTGCCCCCGCTGCTCGGGCCCGAGGGCAACGGACTGCGCGGCCCGCTGCTGGTGGGCAGCGTGGCCGCCTTCATCGCGGCCTACCTCGCGACCCGCTTCCTGGTGCGCTACTTCGAGCACCGCACCCTCATCCCGTTCGCCGTCTACTGCACCCTGGCCGGGCTCGGCAGCCTGGCCTACTTCACCATCGGCTGACCCGACGCAGGTTTCCCGGTGGCCCAGCCCTACGCGGCGGTGCCCTATTTCTGGTCCGACCGGCTCGGAAACCGAATGTCAGCGCAAGCATCGGCTCCAGGCCGGCAGGTTGACCACCAGCGAGTCCATCCACGAGCAGGGCGTCTCCCGCACCACCTACACCGGAGGTGGCGCCTACCAGGAGTACACCTAGGACGCGGCAGGCCGTCTGACCGAGGCAGACGACTCCCAGGCGGGGCACCAACCGCACTTCCCTGACCACCGCGGTGGACGACGTCGACGGCGGAACCCTCACCACCAACCCCGTCAACTACGCTTACGACAGCGCCGACCGGCTGATCGCCACCGGCACGGCCTACGACGGCTTCGGACGCGCCACCGCACAGGCAGGCGGATCTCAGAACGCCTACTGCGCCAACGCCCTCGTCCGCCAGATCACTGCCAACTCCAAGCGCACGACCCGGAGCCTGGACGCAAGCGGACGCCTCGCCTCCTGGGGCACGGAGGAACAGGCAGAGGACGGCACTCGGGGTACAGCCGCGACCACGCCGAACCACTACGGCGGCGAGGACGACAGCCCCGCCTGGACCTCGGCGAGCAACGGCATCAGCCGCAGCCTCGAAGACCTTTCCGGCAGCCTGATCGCCACCACCAGTGCGAGTGGTGACGTGGTCCTGCAACTCGCCAACCTGCACGGCGACATCGGCACGAGATCCCACTCGTGGACAACACCACGCCGGTGGTCTTCTACGGGGCTCGGATGGCGCCTCACCGGCGGGACGGCGATCGCCCCGCCGGTGAGGCCCGGCAGGGCGGTCGTCACGGGTTCAGCCCCGCTGGTGCGGTCGAGTCGACGTGGACGGGCTCGAACCTGTGCGACACCGGCCGCAGGGTCTCACGGCGTTGCTCGGTTGGACTCGCACCAGTGCAGTGACCTGCACGTGCGAGCAGGCCCTGCTGCGGTATCAGAGCTGGTAGAAGTCGGTGTAGTGGTTGGGGGAGTACCAGACGGCGCCGGTGTTGGAGTCGACGACGATCCGGTAGGCGTCCCGGTGGGCGCCGCAGGCACGGGGGTAGACGTCGTACTCGTAGAAGGTGTCACCGGAGGGCAGCTGCCCGTCGTTGTTGTAGAACTCGCCGCCGGCGTAGCTGCACTGGCCGTCCGGCCAGTCGACCCAGCCCCGGGTGGTCGGGTAGCCGAGGTCGGACCAGGTCGAGTTGGCCGAGGCCGCGGCGGAGCATCCGCTGATGTTGCAGGAGCTGTAGACCGCCGCGTTCGCAGCGGGGCTGTTGATCGCGGACAGGCTGAGCACGGATGCGATGGCGGCGAGCAGCACCGCGAACCGCTTGGCCCAGGACAGCTCGGGACGTCGCAGAGTCAGCAAGGAATCCTCCAAGTTGATGTTCTTGGCTGCCGCCGAGATGCGGCGCAGCCGTCAGGGGGCAGGCTGGGTGCGCGGCGGTCGGGGTGCGGGTGTGGCCCCACCGCCGTGCGGGCGGTTCGTCAGCCGGCGGGTGCCGTCGCCACGACGGTCCCGGCGAAGAGCAGGGCCGACGCCAGGACGCCCGCGGCGCCGAACCTGGTGATCTGTGGGGGCAAGCTCATGTCGCAAAGCATGACGCGCGTAGACATGCCCCTGTCAATGCCAAGAAGGCGATGTTTCCCAGGAGTTCACGGAGGCACCCCAGGGACGTCCTGGTCGTGTCGGTGTCACCGGCCGCCCCGTGGAGCCCCGTCGCAGCTGCAGACGCTGACACCCGGCGTGCCTCCGGCGGCGAGTTCGACGTCAGAACCTGGCGGCGTCGACGGTTTCGGCTCCATCCGGTTCGCCTGCCGTGCGCAAGGGACGCTCTCCCTGCGCACGGGGACTCGCACTTGCCGATGGCTGGGCCTGTGCGTCTCGCGTCAGGGGCAGTTCCGTTCAGGCAGTCCTGCCCGGCGTGCCTCCAGGCGGGGCGACCGCCCGGCGGCTCACCGACGCGACGATCAGCAGTCCCGGCCGCCGAGTGTCCCCGTCCGTCGAGCCGGCGGGAGAGCCGGCCTGGACGCGAGTCGCGCGGCATCCGCCTCGGCTCCAGTGGAGAGTGCCCGGACGTTCACATTGGTGCGTACCACGGCGCTTGGCAGAGCGTTCCCCGAGTCCGAAAGGCGTGGGCGGCGACTCCGGCCCCAGGCCTGGAGGACGAGGACAGTGGCGGGCTCCTGCCCTGTGACGAGCAGTCCTCGCCATCCGTGCGCAGGCCACCGTTCAGGCCACAGGTCGGCCAACATGATGGCTTAATATCCGAATTGACGACAGATGGTGTTCTCGTTCGTGTGCACATCCATGGGAAGAAAGAGGATCACGTGCCCCCCAAGGATCGGGCCCACGAGAACGGCGCCGTTCTCGTCGGCAGACACACGCAGATCGAGTGTCTTTCCGCGGTCGTACAGGATCTGACCGACGGCCGGGGAGCGGTCCTCGAAGTCACTGGTGAGCCGGGGATCGGCAAGACCGTCCTGCTCGGCCTGCTCGCCGAGCGGGCTGCCGAGGCAGGGGCGCTGGTGGCGCGAGCCCACGCCGCGATCGGTACCACGCAACCCGGCCAGGTCATCAGAGAGGTGCTGGATGCCCTGGAGGTGCGGGATTCGCCGATCGCCCGGGAGCTCGGCGCCGGGGCGGATGCCGAGGTGCGGAGCATACTGGGGCGCTGGGCGTCGCGGCGCGGCGGCGTGCTTGTCCTCGACAACGTGCATCTGTACGACGAGCAGTCCACGAGACTGATCGCGCAGCTCGTGCGGACACCCCCGCCCGGCCCGTTCGTGCTGGCGCTGGCGCACCGCCCACGGCAGTCCGGGCCCGTACTGAGAGAAGTGCTCGAACACGGAGTCGAGATCGGCTCGGTCATCCGCCTGGCCCCGTCCTCCTTGGACCTCCGGGCGATATCCACCTTGCTCGGCAATGGGGGGTCTCACACTGACACCTCCCCGCACGCCTTTCGCTCATCGGCAGGTGACCACGCGTACACCGTGTGGCGCGCCTCTACGGCACCCGTGGTCGACGACACCTACGCCGAGCAGTTGCACGCGGCTTCCGGCGGCAACCCGCGGATGCTGCGGATCCTGGTGGCAGCGCGGTGGGACCCGGACGAGTGGCCGCTGAGTGCCGGTCCGGACCGGGACGGCATGCTCCGGGAGGCCGGCTCCGTCGTGACCGAGCTGGACTCCCTCACCGCTGACGGCGTGCTCTCGGTCCAGGCCGCCGCCGTTCTCGGCGATCCTTTCCTGCCGGACGAGGTCGCTGCGGTCTCCGATCTCGGTCTGGAACGGACCCTCTCAGCGTTCACCGAACTCGTCGAAGCGGACTTGATACGGCCGCTGTCGTGGGGCGGCGGTTACGTCTTCCGGCACCCGGTGCTCGGCCATGTCGCCCTGGAACACGCTTCGCCGTCGCTGCGCGTCAACGCCCACAGGCGGGCCCTGGATCTGCTCACCACGCGAGGAGCGTCAGCGCTGCGACGCGCCCGGCAGGCCGAGCACCTGGTGGGCGCGGGCGGTGCGGAGGCCCGGCAGGTGCTGGTCGAGGGTGCAGCGGAGGCGATGCCCAAGTCCCCGGCTGCGGCTGCCCGCTGGCTGAGGCTGGCGCTGGACCACCTGCCCGCCGGAGAGAGGATCAGCGCCCCCCGGGTCGTTCTGGTGCTCGACCATTGCCGGGCCCTCAGTGCCGTGGGCCGCCTGCAGGAAGCCCGTTCACTGGTGCACGACCTGCTCCGGCACCAGTCGGATCTCTCCGAGGACCTGCGGCTGAGCGCCTACGCCGTCTGCGGAGAGCTGGAGCGGTTGCTGGGCCGCCATCAGGAGGCCGATGCAGTGGTCCGGACGGCACTCGACCTCGTACCCCGCCCACTGCCCGTTCCGCTGCCGGCGCCGGCGGCCGAACTGATCACCGCATACGGGCGAGTGCAGTTGTTCCGGGGCGCCTACGGCGAGGCACGTGACGTGGTCCGAGAGGCGGCGGAGGCTGCCAGAGCCGTCGGCCCGGCGGTGCCCTACCTGCGGGCCCTGGGCGCCCTCGGCGATACCCAGCTCGGGCTGCTGCCCGAGGCCGTCGCCGAGGTCACCGAGTGCGCGCGGATCGTGGACGCGCTGCCGGACGCCTCTGCCGTCACCATGCCCGACGTCCTGGCAATGCTCGGCTGCGCGGAGTTGTTCCAGGAGCGGTTCCATGACGCCTACCGGCATCTGGAACGGGGACTGCAGGCAACCACGGGTGCCACCCGGAGGCTCATCCGGATCAACCAACTGGTGGCCCTGTGCCATCTCGACGAGCTGACGGGGCGTCTGGAGTCGCTCTGTCGCCGTGCCGGGGAGGCCGAGCTGCTCGCCCGGATGAGCGGGGCCGACGAAGCCGCCGGGATCGCCATGATCCTGCGGGCGACGGGGCTGCTGTGGACACGGCCACGGCGGGACACCGGCAGGCTGCTCGAACTAGCCGGGGACGGGCTGTCCCTCGCCTTGCGCAAGCGAGGTTGGCGGGCAGCGGTAGCGGTCGGCCTGCGCGCCCACGCCCAGTTCATCGGCGGGGACGCGGCGGGCTGTCTGCGCACCCTCGTCGAGGAGGGCGGCCCGCGGCTGCAGCGGCTGCTGCGGGCCTGGCAGCCCGCGCTTCTGGCCCTCGCCTGCGACGCGGCACTGCGTTGTGGTGACATCGACGCCGCACGCGACTGGGCCAGGGCAGGGGAGGTCGTGGCCGAGCAGTTGGGGCTGCCGCTGCAACAGCAACACGTGCGCAGAGCCCGGGCCGCGATCCACGCCGCCGAAGGAGAACACCGCCTGGCGGCAGAGCTGTTCCACGAGGCCGCGGAATCGTTCCGCCGGGCGGGCCTGCCGGTGGAACACGCCTGGACCCTGGTGACCGGGGCGCCTTCGGTGCACGCGGCCCATGGCACCCAGGAGGCACTGGAGTGGCTCGATATGGCGGGACAGGCAGCTCGGGCCTGCGGCGCACAGCGGATCCGTGAGGAGGCGGCAAGGGTCAGGACCCTGCTGCCTGCGTCCTTCGCTGCCAACGGTGCGGCGGTCGCAGCGGCGCACGACGCGAGCGCCAGGGCGACGGTGGTTCTTCTCACCGAGCGAGAGCGGGAGATCGCGGAACTGGCGGCGGGCGGTAAACGCACCAAGGAGATCGCGGAGCAGCTCTTCCTCAGCACCAGAACGGTCGAAACCCACCTCGGCCGTATCTACCGCAAGCTCGACATCTCCTCCCGCGCGGCACTGCCGCACGCACTCGGCCGAGTGGTCCACCGGCCGACCGTCTGACCGGTCGCTCTGGTGGCCGCCCGGTCCGACGGCCAGGCCACCGTGACCTGTTGTTCCGTCAGGGGTGCCAGCTCTGCACCTGGACTTCGCGCGTCCGCGGGAGACACACGGCACGTCCATGGTCTTCGAGGCGGCGACCAGCGCTCCGTCGGACCCGTCCGCGGGTGTGCTGTGCGTGCGGGCAACATCTACACCCTGACGAAGTCCGGCGCCGACACCCTGCGCCTGGGGGACGAGGGCGGCCGGACGGCGGGCGCGCCCACCCGCCTGACCCGCTCCCCCTGACCACGGACGACGCCGACCAGGAAACTCACGTGCACGGGCGTACGACCGTGCGGCAGGCCACCGGGTGGACGCCGGGTGCCGGGAGCCGTGGCGCGGCGGTCCGGCTAGAACTGTGTGCCCTGTGAGCCGGTCAGCCACCAGCCTTTTTGTCGAACCATCCGAGCGACCGGACAACGGACGCGCCGATAAAGAGGATGCCGAGAGGAACGATCGTGAACCAGACGGCACCGGCTTTCATGGCCGCGAGCAGGGCGATGGCGACGATGGCCAGCGCCAGGAGCACGAGCATGCCCAGAAGGACACGAATCTTGGATACCAACGGAGGACTCTCCAATGTTCAGTTGGGTTCTATTGACCGGACAGCGGTCGCCACCCGTTGGAACGCTGACGACGGTGCTCGGTAAGGAAGCAGCAGGCTCCCGGCGTGACACCACGGCTCCGTCAGGTAGCCCATGGGGCGAGTCTCCCAACGCTGTCTTTCGGAGGCTCCAGTAGAACTACGTAATCGAATACGTAGGTTCACCGGCCGGGGCGGGGCAAAGCTCATCGATGCGGCCCATGAACGTGCAGGTCACAGCCGAGCTCAAGGGGCGTCCGCCGTGGGCTTCACCGGCCCTGGCCGGATCCGGGATCGGTGGAGGCTCAGGCCTGCTGACCGACGGAGAGGGTTCGGCCTCGGTGAGAGCGTCGATGAGGCCGTGCCCGACGGCCGCCCGGACGTCATGGGCGGCTGCGTTTCAAACTGTTCGCTGAACGTCGTCCGGCAGCAGTAGGCCGCCGCTCCAGTCGAGGACGGCCGGGAAGACCCGTGGCAGGACGTGGGACACCGTGGGGGTGGCGGGCGTCCGGTCCGTTCGGGAACAGGATGGTGGAGGTCTCGTCGCCGCCGCCGAGGACGTCGACCCAGACGGAGGGCCTGCGGTCCGCCGACGCCCCGGAGACAGGACGGCCCCCGAGGCGCTCCCCGACCTGCGGCAGTACCCGTCGCATACCGGTCGCAGCAGAACTCTGAACCGGGATTGCCTACCGTCGAGCCAGGCCGACAGGACCGCGCGTTCCGACCCGCCGGCCCGTCACCCTCATCGTCGTGCGTCGACGCCTACGAAGGCACAGGTGACCCAGATGACCGAGTCAGCCCAGATGACTGAAATGGCCGTGATCCTGGCCCTTCAGGGACTGGACGCGGAGCAGGAGGCCGGCGCGTTCCCCTGTTTCAGCGTCTCCGGAAGCACGATCACCGTCCGCACTCTGTGATCCCGGCTCGCACCACACGCCCCGAGGAGAGATCCCGTGCTCGATACCTTCGCGGAGACCCTCGCGGACCAGGAGTACTACGCTCCCCTCGCGACGATGGCCGACCCCGGCCCGCGCTTCACACCGAGCCGTCCGGCCCCCGGCTGGCGGCACGTACCTCAGGACGTCTGGACGGTGTGGAGCCAACCGCACGCCCGCCGTCCCGAACAGGGCTGGAAGATCCATGTGTCGGCGCGACTCGACCGGGCCCAGCAGGTCCTCGATCAGGTGGCACGGGTCTGCTTCGCGGAGGACGTGCCGTTCAAGCACCTGTCCGCCCGAATGTTCTTCCTTGTCATGCACCACAAGCACGCCCACCGCGCCCAGGCGGGCAAGTTCTGCGCCATCTACCCGCCGGACACCGAGACCGCGCGGCGGCTGCTCGGTCTGCTCTCCGACGCGCTGCGCGACGAGGACGGACCGTACATCCTCTCGGACCGCCGCTTCGGCGACTCCAAGACCGTCCACTACCGGTACGGCGCGTTCGGCGCCCGGAGCAGACTGCTGCCCGACGGCACTCGGCAGGGGCTCGTCCGGGATGCCTCGGGTCGTGACGTCCCGGACGAACGACGGCCGTTCTTCGTGCTGCCCGCCGGGATCACCGACCCGTTCGTCACGGAGGAGCCGGTGCCGCACACGGGCGCGATCCTCATCCGCGACTACGAGATTCTCGCCGCGCTGCAGCCGAGCAACGCCGGCGGGACGTACCAGGCGCGGGACACCCGCACCGGCCGCCGTGTGTTCATCAAGGAGGCCCGTGCCCACAACGGCCTCATCTGGGACGGTACGAGCGCGCAGGAGCGGCTGCGCCACGAGTACGAGATCTTGACCACAGTGCACTCGGCGGCTCCCGGTGTGTGCCCGGAACCGCTGGAGCACTTCACCGAGTGGGAGCACGACTTCCTGGTCACCGAGTACATCGAGGGCGATCCACTGCGCCGATGGCTGAGCCGGACGTCCCCTCTCATGCGGCACGGCCGTACGGCGGACGACCGCGCGGAGTTCTTCGCACTCTGCCGCGGACTCCTGCGGGACGTGGACGCGTCCCTGGACCAACTGCACGCGCTGGGACACCGGTTCGGGGACATCAGCCTCGGCAACGTCATCGTCACCCCGTCGGGCACCGCCCGGCTCGTCGACTTCGAGGCGGCCTCGGCGTTCGACGGGCCCCCGGCGGCCATGGGGACCAAGGGCTTCACTCCACCTGCCGCGCTGCTGGCCGCGAGTGACGACCCGCTGCTGACGGACCGGTACGGCACTGCCGCGCTCGTCCTCGCCTTTCTCGCGCCCTTCCACGAGACCGCCGAACTGACTCCCGGCGGGCTCACGTTGCTCCGGCGCGACCTGGCGGATGCCGCGCCTGCGGACGATCTGTGGACGCGTGCCGTTTCCCACTACCCCGCGAGCGCCGCGCCCCGTCCGGCTCCGCCCACTCCGGCCGAACTGGATGCCGATCCGCTGGGCTGTCTCGCCCGGCTCGCCGACGACGTGGTGGCGGGTCTGCTGGAGACCGCCGACACCGGCCGCGCGGACTGGGTCTTCCCGCCTTCAGCACAGGCGTTCGGCGCCAACACCGTGTGCGTGGCCTACGGCACCGCGGGTGTGGTCCACGCCCTGCACCAGGCCGGGGCGCCCGTCCCGGAGGCCGTCGAGAAGCGGCTGCGTCACGACGCACTGGCCCGTCGTGACGAACTGCCCCCCGGGCTCGACGCGGGCACCGCGGGGATCGCCCGTGTCCTGGCCTCGCTCGGGCAGTTGGACGAGGCGGTCGACCTCGCCCGGCACGCCGACAGCCACCCCCTCACCGCGTCGTGCGCCACTCTGGCCGGCGGACTCGCCGGGGTCGGCCTGACCTGGCTGGCCCTGCACCGGCAGACGGACGACGAGCGGCACTTGGAGCGGGCCGCCGCCGCGGGGGACGCGCTCCTTGCCGCCTCGGACCTGGTACCCGCTCTGGGCGCCGACGACGCCCGCGGGCTGTTCCACGGCCGTTCCGGACTGGCTCTGTTCCTGCACCACCTGGGCGGCGAGACCGGCGACGACCGTTACCGTGCGGCGGGACTCCGGCTCCTGCACGAGGAGTTGGACCGTGCCATCCCCATGGACGACGGCACCCTGTCCTTCGCCGACAACGCCGTCCTCAAACGAGCCATGCCCTACCTCGCCGTCGGAGCCGCAGGCGTGGGTACGGTCCTCACCCGGTACGCCGCCACCTGCGCCGACCAACGCCTCGTAGAGGCGCTCCCGTTGGTGGCGGCGGGGACGTCCGTGTCGTGCTGGACGAAGGAGGCCGGGCTGTATCAGGGGCTGGCCGGGCTGGCCTGGTTTCTCGCCGACCGGGCCGACACGGACGGTGGTGCCGACGCCCGCGACGCAGCCGTGCGGGCTGCCACCGGTCTGATCAAGTACGCCGTGCCGCACACCCGAGGGGTCCGCTTCCTCGGGTCGGGGGCGCAGCGTTTCAGTGCCGATCTGTCGAGCGGTGCGGCCGGGGTGCTGCTGGCCCTCCGCCGCGTCCTGCACGGCCCCGGTGACGAGGTGTTCACCCTGGGCACCGCCACCGGATCCACAGCGCCCGGTGGATAGACCAGTGTCGTCCGCCGGGTTGGTACGTCCGTTTCTTCATCTTCTTCATCATCGAACAGGAGACCCCTGATGACTCAGATCCTCGCGCTGCAGACCCTGGACACCGACACGGAGACCGAGACCGCTGCTTTCTGTATCAGCGCCAGTTGGAGCGGGTGGAGCATTCACACGGCGTGACCAAGGCGGGGGACCCTATGGCGCCGGGCCGTAGGGACCCTCGATCGGGTGTCGGGGTTTCCCCGATGTTAGGGATCATGGTTCGCGGCACAGTCGTCCACGGCCCCCGACCGGCTCCGGCCCACGCGACCCCTGCGTGGGCCGGAGCCGGTCCCACGTCCCGTGAGACAGGAACGCCTGGTGTACGCCACTCCCTCGAACCCGATCACCGTCACGTCTCGCCTGCGGTTCTCGGTCCTCGGGCCGCTCTCCGCCGAGATGGACGGACACGCCCTCCCGCTCGGCCCCCTCAAGCAGCGCATCGTCCTGGCGGCACTGCTGTGCCACGCCAACTCCCCTGTCTCGGTGGAGTTTCTGACCGAGGCCGTGTGGGACGACGATCCGCCGCGCACGGCACGCAAGAATCTTCAGCTGTACGTCTCGACGCTCCGCAAGATGTTGTTCAAGGCGGGCGCGGGCGACCGGATCTCCCTGCAGTGCGGCGGCTATGTGCTCCAGGCAGACGCCCGCGAGCTGGACTCCCTCGGGTTCCTGGAACTGGCCCGGGCCGGGCGTGAGGCCTCGGCCGACGGCGACGTGGAACGCGCGGCGCGGCTGCTGCACGAGGCCCTGACGCTGTGGAGCGGGCCGCCGCTGCCCGGACTCGGCGGCTCCGAGGCCCTCCGGGCGGAAGCCGACCGGCTGACCCTCCGCTATCTGGGTGTCTGCGAGGACTGGGCCGAGGCCGCGTTGGCGGGCGGCCGGCCCGGCGAGGTCGCGGAGGCGGTCGGCGACCTGGTGGACGAACATCCGCTGCGGGAGCGACTGCGCGCCGCCCAGATGACAGCCCTGCACCGATCGGGCCGCCGGGGGGAGGCGATGGCCGCCTACGACGATCTACGGCAGCACCTGTCACGGGAGTTGGGGCTGTCCCCGAGTCCGGCCCTGGAGTCGCTGTACCGTAGGGTCCTCGCCGACGAGCAAGCCGCCCCGGCCGCCCGTCCTCCGGCGCCGGTCGGACTGCCCGTCGACACCGCGGACTTCACCGGTCGCGGGGAGATTCTCGCGCAGCTGCTGGAGACGATCACCGGGGGCGCTGGAGTCACCCGCGTCCTGGTCGGTCCGGCCGGTGTGGGCAAGACCACCCTCGCGGTGCGTGCCGCGCACCGGCTGGAGGGCGGGTTCCCGGGCGGCCGCATCCTCGTACCGCTGCGGCAACAGGACGGCGGGGCGAGGTCGTTGGCCTCGGTGACGGCGGAACTGCTGGCGTACGCCGGTCTCGGCGCGGCCTCGCCCACCTCTCCGGAGCGGGCTGCCGCGCTGTGGCGGGACTGGCTGGCCGACCACAGAGTGCTCGTGGTGCTGGACGATGCGCCCCACGAGGCCGCTGTGCGGCCACTGTTGCCGGGCACCGGCCGGAGCACGGTGATCGTCACGGCCCGTACGCAGTTGGCCGGGCTGGCCCCGGCCCATCGGGTGCAGGTCCCGCCGCTGTCGACAGCAGAGGCCCTGGAGCTGCTGGGCCGGCTGATCGGCACCGGCCGCGTACTGTGCGACCGGCCCGCCGCCGCACGCGTGGTGGCCGCGTGCGGCGCACTGCCGCTGGCGATACGGGCCGCGGGCCTCAAACTGGCCGTGCTGCAGCATCTGCCGCTCGCCGAGTACGCGGAGCGGCTCGCCGACCCCGGAGCGCTCCTGGACGAACTGAGCGTCGGTGACCTGCAGGTGCGCTCCCATGTCGCCGACGCGTGGGCGCAGTTGGCCGAACGGCACCAAGGCGCGCTGCGACGTCTCGCGGGCCTGCCGTTGTCCGGCTGGTTCACCGCGGCGGAGGCCGCCGCGGTCCTGGGCAGTGACCGGCTGGGCGCTCAGCGGGAGTTGGAGCAGATGATCGAGGCGGGGGCGGTGGTGCTGCCCGACAGCGAGGTCACCGCGCACACCGCCGCCTACTCACTGCCGTACCTGACACACCTGTACGCCCGGGAGGCGGCCCGCGTCTGAGGCCGGGCCTCCCTCCGGGCGCGGAGCCGTCAGCTCACCGGCAGCAGCGTGCCCAGGTCGCCCTTGCCCTCGAACACCGTGTGCAGGGCGAGCAGCACGCCCGCCGAGCCGGTCGCGAGGTCGGCGGACAGACGCAGCAGACCGGCGCCGGGGACGTACAGTCCCTCGCCTTTGCGCAGCGCGTGCCAGAAGAAGTTCCGTACCGCCGACAGCAGTTGTGCGTCCTCGTCCGCCGGCGCGAGCAGGGCGAGACCGGCGACCAGCCCGGCCCTGCCGTGGAACAGGCCCGGCTCGCGCACGAAGGGAGCCGCGCCGCACGGTGTCGCTGCGGAGACGAAGGCCGCGAGCGCGGGATCGTCGGCATGGGCGAGGTATTCCCGTGCCACGAGGGCGATCCCGATGCTGCCCTCGTCCAGGTACGGCAGATGACGGTGGCCCTGCTTGGCCTGTACGGTCCCGTCGGCCATCGGGACGCACTGGCGGACGTCCCAGTCCAGTGCGGCCCGTGCCGCCTTCAGATACCGCTCCTCGCCGGTCACGCGATAGAGGCGGAGCTGGAGCAGCGCCGGGCCGCCGAGGCCGTACATGAGGCCCGCGTGGGACGGCAGGCCGAGCCTCGGCGACGATGCGCCGCGCCGTAGCGTCTCCAGGCGCTCCGCGATGTGCACGGCCTCGTCGAACAGGGCCGGGTCACCGGTGCGTACGGCGAAGCGGCACAGTGTGAGGGCGATACCGGCCAGGCCGCCGAAGAGACCGGCCCGGGGCGGGTCACCGGCCGCCCGGGCGCGCGCCAGGATCTCCGACGCCTCGTCGGGACGGCCGAGTTCGTCGAGCACGACGGCCACGCCGTACAGACCGTCGTACAGTCCACCTCCCGCTTCGGGGCGGACCCGGTGGGCTGCCGCGGTCAGCCAGTCGACGTAGGCGCCGGGGACGGCGGCGCCCGCGCGGTGCAGGGCGAGGAGCACACCGGCGGCGCCGTGGGCGAGGGTGTGGCCGCCGGTGCGGAAGACCTCCCAGTCGGCGGGGAACAGGCGGTCCTCGCGGTCGGGTGTGGCACAGGCGTGGATGCCCTCGGCCAGCCGGTCGCGGAGTGCGGGCCACTCGGAGGGAGCGAACACGTCGTCGGCGTGGACGGCGCGTACGGTGGAGGCAGTCGGCCGGGAATCCGCCACCGCCGGTCGGCGCGGACCCTCGGTGGGTGACAGACCGAAGCGTTCCCTGGCCACGGCTTCGAGCAAGGGCGCCTTGTCCGGGGCGAAGTCCGCCATTTCCGTCATGGGCAGCAGCGTGAACAGCCAGGTGGCCCACAGACCGTAGTCGTCCACGTCACCGGGTGCCGTACCGGCCGGGGCCGCGAAGCCGCGGGCTCCGACGCGCAGTCCGTCCGACGCGTCGAGGTCGGTGGCGTACTCGAAGTCCACCAGGACCACGGAGTCGTCGGGACGCACGATGACGTTGAGCGGGTGCACGTCGCGGAAGCGCAGCCCGCGTTCGTGGACGGAGTCGAGTGCCCTGCCCAGGTTGTCGATGACGGCGCCCGCCCAGCGTGCGTAGTCGCGCGTCGCCTCCTCGCCCATGTCCCGGCCGACGGCCGGGTAGCGGTTGAGCACGGCGTCCAGCAGGGTCTGGCCCTCGATGTACTCCTCGGCGAGAAAGTGGTGTTCCCAGGCGGTGTGCAGGCCGTGGACCTCGGGGACACAGTCCAGTCCGCGCAGGGCCGTCAGCGCGCGGTACTCGCGGTGCAGCCGCTCGACACCGTCGGCGGCGGCGCCGTCGAGTCCGGCGAAGGGCCGTGCCTCGCGCAGCACCACCGTCTGGCCGCTCACCCGGTGGCGGGCCAGATAGATGCCGCCGGCGTTGGTGAAGTGCAGGGCTTTGACGACCTGGTAGGGGAAGTCGCCGAAGCCCGCCGCGCGCAGGGCCGCGAGCGGCTCGTCCAGGAACGACGGCGGGGTGACCCAGTCGGGCAGGGCGAAGACCGGTGAGCGTACGTCCGGCACCAGCGTGCCGGAGGGGTCACGCAGCGCGGGAACCTGCCGCCCGTCCTCGTCCGCGCACCACCGTTCCACGAACGCCCCGTAGCGGACGTGCACGGGACCGGGGCCGATCCGCAGGTCGCTGAGGATGTGTGGGCCCGGCAACCCGTCGACGACGGAGCGGAGTTCGTCAACGACCTCTTCCAACTCGGTCTCGTCGGACGGGTACACGGTGATGAACTTGCCGCTGCTGCCCCGCGCCATGTTCTTGTCGACCATCAGCAACAGCGCGTCACGGCTGCGCAGGAATTTGAAGGGGACCCGGCGGCGCAGCAGCACGGCGGCGGCCCGGTCGAGCGTCACGCCGGCGACACGCGGGGTCGCCGACAGATGGATCTTCCAGCCCTGCTCGGGCAACCGGACGCCGTCCGGGGTCAGTACGCTCCACAACCCCCGCGTCGTACGGCTCCAGCCCTCGGGCGCCTCGCCGCACGCGAGCGGGTAGCGGGTGCCGTCGTCCGGGAGCCGGGCAGGCGTCTCGAAGAAGTCGCGGTCGGCGGCGCAGTAGGTCAGGGACTGGCGTGCTTCGGCCATGGTGATTCTCCCGTCGGGTCGGTCGTAGGAGGGAGCGGGGGCTGTCCGGCGGATCAGGTCGTCGGCTTGGCTGCCTGTCGAATCGGACCAGATACACGGGGAGTTGGCGCATTTGAGGGCCGGCCTGAGGCGACGGCGGCATCGGTCACCGCCGCGGCGGGCGACGCGATGAGGTCTTCCGTGCGAGCCGGGCCGGCGTACGGATTCGGCGACGACAAGCAGACTGGCGTGGAGAGCCTCCGCGTCCTTGGCCTGATCCGCCGTTCGGGCTCCTGAGCAGTCGACAGCGGACTGTCGCGGCACTTTCAGCGGTGCGCTCAGTCGGCGCCGAGTGCCTCGGTAGGGACGACGACCGGTACGGCGTCGGTTCGTCGGACCGACGGGGCAAAGGTCAGGACGACCGCGCAGACCAGAAACACCGTTCCGAGCGCGGCATAGGCCGTTCGCGCGCCGTAGGCGGCGAGCAGGGTGCCTCCGGCCAGCGGGCCGAGCGGTTGGACGAGTGAGGAGATGAATCCGGCGGCGCTCTGCACCCGGCCGACCATGTGCTGCGGGGCCGACTCCAACAGGGAGGTCAGGAAGCCGATGCCGGCGACGGCCGCCATCGCGACGCAGGCCGCGCACAACGCGCCAACGTACAAGGGATTCTGACTGATAGTCAGTAACAGGGCATCGAAGCCGCACACCCAGCAGGTCGCCGCGATCAGGGTCGCGGAGCGCCACGCAGACGGGATGCGCGGGGCGAGCAAGGCTCCCAGAAGGGAGCCGACGGCGGTGAGCGAGACGACTGTGCCGCTGCCCAGGCCGGAACTGCCGCTGTGCGAGGTGACCGCCAGCGCGACGAACATCATCGCGCCGAACGCGCCATTCACGCCCAGGCCGAAGACCAACAGGACCGTACGCAGATAGGGCCGCCGCCACAGGAAGGAGACGCCGGCCGTGAACTCCCTTCCGGAGAAGGCGGATCGTGCCGCGGGGTCGGGTGCCGACCGGGTGCGGACGAAGGCGAGGCAGGTGGTGGACAGCAGCAGGAAGACGGCCTCGCCGGCGAACGGGAGGGCGGGATGCACGGCGTACAGCGCGCCGCCCGCCATCGGGCCGACCAGACGCGCCGCGGCTGCTCTGGCCTGCATCCGGGACGAGGCGGTGCCGAGCAACTCGCGCGAGACCACCGCGCGCAGCAGGCCCAACGCGGCGGGTCCGTAGAAGCTGTTGATGACGGCACCGACCGCGGCCACCAGCAGGACGAGGACGAGGGGGGTGCGGCCGAGCAGGACGGCCAGCGCCAGGCTGCCGACCACCAGGGTGCTGCCGATGTCGCACAGCCGCATGAGCCGACGCCGCTCGACCGTGTCGGCCAGCGCGCCCCCGGGCAGCATCGTGACGAGCAGGGCGCCGACCGAGACCGTGCCCACCGCCCCGGCCTGTACGGGGGAGCCGGTCTGGCGCAGCACCAGCAGGGGGAGCGCGATCGCCGACATCTGCGAACCCAGACCGGCCAGCAGACCGCTGATCCACAGGAGCCGGAAGTCTCTGATTCCGCTGAGTCTGACCGTGCCGCCCTGAGTGGCGGCGCTGGACTGCCTGCCGTTCATGAGGCCCTTCCGGATTCTGGTCCACCGGGGGTGGGGGTCGGACGGACCGGGGTGGGGGGGGGGGGGGCAGCCGGGGCGGCCGGGCCCGCGGGGGGGGGGCGGGGCACGACCAGCCGTGGGTGC